>NZ_CALPDA010000012.1:0-122731 GCF_943193145.1 Adlercreutzia aquisgranensis
TGGCCGAAGGATGGAAATCCGTCGGCGGCTCCTGGTACTACCTGACCCCCGGCTCGGGCGCCATGGTCACCGGCTGGGAGAAGGTGAACGGAAGCTGGTACTGGATGAACAGCTCCGGCGCCATGCGCACCGGTTGGCTGCCCCTGAACGGAACCTGGTACTACCTGACCTCGTCGGGCGCCATGGCCGAGGGGTGGGAGTCCGTCGGCGGCTCCTGGTACTACCTCAACCCGGGCAGCGGCGCTATGGCCGAAGGATGGAAATCCGTCGGCGGCTCCTGGTACTACCTGACCCCCGGCTCGGGCGCCATGGTCACCGGCTGGCAATGGATTAACGACGAGTACTACTACTTCGAATCCTCCGGAGCCATGCAGGCGAACCGCTGGGTCGGCGACTACTACGTGGGCCCGAGCGGCGCCATGCTGCGCAGCCAATGGGTGGACAGCTACTACGTCGGTGCTGATGGAAAGTGGATTCCCGGCTACACCGACCCTGCGAAGCCGGCCGACCCCACAAAGCCGGGCGCAGCACAGGAGCCGACCGCGACCAAGTACTTCACCTACGCCGTGGGCGACTACGTAACCGGACTTGGGAACAGCGCCTCCGATGTGAAGACCGGCACTCCCAGCGCATCGGGCGGCACCTACGAGTCCCTGCCAGGCGGCGGCTTCGACATCGTCTCCTCGGGCGGGTTCGACCTGATGGAAGGCTATTCGTGCGGACATGGCGTATACATTGTAGGATGCACCGTGAGCTCCGGCGACCCCGTCGTGATCCCCGATACCATAGACGGCGAACCGGTGGTGTACGCGAACCTGTGCTCGCCCGACGCCGTCAGCGCCGACCCGCGCCTGATCCTGAGCCAGGTGGACGCAACGCAAGCCAAGCACCTGCGCTGGCTCACCGTCGGCGGCGCGCCGGAAGCACTCTACTGCCAAGGCGCCACCGAGCTGCGATTCCTCAGCTCGCAGGAAAACGCGCTGCTGAAAAGCTTCGACGGGTCCACGTTGACGAACCTGGAAGTGCTGCAGTTCGGCACCATACCGCAGGAGTTCTCTCTGGCCAAAGACTCGCTGGTGGAATTCAGCGCCCTGTACCAGGCCACCGACAAGACAATTCCCTACCTGGACTTCTCCGATGCACCGAACCTACAGTCCTTTTCCGTCGATCGGCGCGGCGGCAACGTCACCTCGCTGGGTCCGCTAACGGCTAGCGGCTATACGTTGAAAGGATGCGATGCACTGACCACGGTGAAGCTGCCCTTCCAGAACATCGACTCCTTCGACCCGTACCAGTTCCCGATGCTTGAAACCTTGGTTCTGACGGGCGACCCCCTTACCTCCGAAGCCCGCAACGCCTGCGAAACCTGGGCCGAGGAAACCGGCGGCAGCCTGACCTTGGCGCTGCCCTAAGGGTACCGGTCGGAAAGACCAGCAGAAAAGACCCGCAGGCTCGGGAGCTGGCAAAGTCGAGAAAGACAGCCAGGCAAAGAGGCTGACCCTGCGAAGTGTCCGAAGCGCTTGTCGTGCGATGTGCGGCAGGCGTTTCGGAAGACAGGCAGCCTATTGAAAATCGGATTATTTGGCAGCGATTTTTACGCCTATGAGCTGGTATAACGCAAGAAACACCAGATAGAACGCCTAAAATTGCCCAGCCAAATAATCCGATTTTCAACAACTCGAAGGCTTGCGGGGGCGCGGTGCGCTATACTGTGCGTCAGTGCCCCTTTTTCGAGAAACGTGATCTTATGGCCTCAATGCTTGCTCTCTAGTACATCTACTCCCTTTCGACGCCACCTTTTCTTGCGCGAAACGACACCTCTACTTGCACTGCGGGCGACCGCTTGTTGCATACGTACAACTGCTTTCGCCGGCATGCAAACTCTACGTGCTAGAGCAACCGTTTCCGCAACCGTAAGGTGGACTGCGCGAAATGCTGAGGAGCCAGGTCGTTGATACTGGCGGTCTCTTTCCCCTGCAGGCTTGCCCCGCATCTTGCAACTCGGGGAAGCGCAAAGGCTGTCCGTTACACGTCCTGCCGGCCAAAAGGAGGAGCATGCGGAAGCGGTCCTCGTCCCCTGGCTTGTGCTCCTCAGAACTCGCGCGTTTGCAAGCATCGATCACTTTCCGAGGAGCCACCATGGTTGAGAACCACGCATCTTCACATGCCAAGCCGGATTGCAGCGAGCCGCGTCGGCCGGACGAGCAGCCGAACAGCCAAGCGCCAAACCAACCGCAAGCCGACGCCGTGAGCGCCGCAGGCCTGCCGCTTCAGAAGAACTGGCTGGCCACCATCGCCTTCATCTGGATCGGGCAGGCGCTGTCGATGATCACCAGCTACGCCGCCGGGTACGCTGTGGTGTGGTACGTGACCGAAAGCACCGGCAGCGCCCTTGTGCTGGCGCTCATGACCGCCGCCGCCATGCTACCCATCGGCCTCATCTCCCCCTTCGGCGGCGTGGTGGCCGACCGATTCAACCGCAAGGCCATCATGATTGTGGCCGACGGAGCCGTGGGACTGGTTTCCCTGGTCGCCGCGGTACTCATTCTGCTGGGCGATGTGTCGATTCCCCTGCTCATGGTCATCTGCCTGGCGCGCGCCGTCGGCCAAGCCTTCCACAGCCCGGCCATGATGGCCACCATGCCCATGCTCGTACCCGACAAGCATCTGCTGCGCATCAACACCCTCGACCAGCTGCTGGCCTCCGTCGCCTCCATCGGTGCTCCGGCTTTCGGCATCTTCCTGTACACCACCTTCGGATTCTCCTCGGTAATGTTCCTCGATTTCGCCGGCGCGCTGCTGGCCATCGCCGGCTTGGCCTTCGCGAAGGTGCCCACGGTCATCGATGAGCAAGCCGCCAACCAGCACGTAATCGCGAATCTGAAGGACGGCTGGGGCTGCATCGCTCGCAATCGCGGCCTTGCCCTGCTCATTGCCATGGTCACCGTGGGCATGATGATCTTCGGGCCGCTGTCGGCTGTGTGCCCGCTTATGACCTTCCAGCATTTCGGCGGCGACGGCTATGCGGCGTCGCTGGTGGAAGCGGCCTTCGGCGTGGGCATGCTGGCGGGGTCGGCCGTGCTGGTGATCAGCGGAGGCGGGAAGCGGCTCGCCGGGCTCATCGCCGTGGCGGCCGTGGTGACAGGAGCGTCGACTGCGCTGTGCGGCGTGCTGCCGCCAGATGCGTTTCCCCTGTTCGTTGTGCTGATGGGCATCATGGCCGTAGCCTGCGCCTGGTTCAACGGACCGCTCATGACCCTTACGCAGCGCAACGTCGACGACGAGAAAATGGGTCGCGCCATGGGCTTGCTCACCGCGGCTATGGGGCTGGCCACTCCCGTGGGCGTAACCCTGGGCGGATTCCTGGCCGAAGCCATTGGCGTGGCGCCCTTCTTCGTGGTGGACGGACTGGCCTGCCTGGCCCTTGGCCTGGTGATGTACCTGCCGAAATCGGTGCGTGCGCTGGACAAGGCTAGCTAGCGGCCTTCGCCTTACTCGCGCCAGGCGGCGGAAAAGCGCAAGGGGGCGGAAAGCCGCAAGGACCAGAAAGAGCGGCACGTGCGGACGGAGCTGGCCGGAATCGGTTGAAGCAGAAAAGAAAGCGCTGGGAGCAGCGGTAAGAAGACGACGAACGCACGGGCGGCGACGAGAAGCAGCGGCCGCAACTAGTGGTGAGCGGCGGTCGCAGCCGCGGAAGCGCACGTGGCGACGGCGATGGCGACGGCTTCCGCGGCCGTTTGTGCGCATCTTCCAAGTGGCCTTGACACTATACTATGCGACATATAGTATATCGCTACAGGAGGTGTAATGGACGCGCAAATGAAAAGGGGATTTCTGGATGCATGCGTGCTGGCAACGCTGCTGCCCGGAGAATCCTACGGATACCAGATCATCAAAGACGCTCCCCCGTCGCTGGGCCTGAGCGAGTCGACACTGTACCCGCTGCTCAAGCGCTTGGAAACACGAGGGCTCATCCGCGTTCGCAAAGCCGAGCACAACGGGCGGCTGCGGAAGTACTACTCGCTCACGCCGGAAGGGAACAATGCCGTGAGGGAGTTTCTGGAAGACCAGGCAGAAGTGCTCAGCCTGTACCGATTCATCCAGCAAGCAGCTCTGAACAGCGCGAAAGCCGCCAAGGGAAGTCCCGCGGACAGCGATTGCGCCCCCGCTGGCCAACCGGACGGCGCTCCGCCACCAGACGGAACCAGCTCGCCCCAGCCGGCCGAACCCGACAGCGGTCCTGCCTTCGAGAAAGGCGCCGCACCGCGCATCGCAACCGTCACTGCCACCGATCCCTCGTCCTCCTTGGTGTAAGGAATGCCCATGAACAGCACGCAGTACCGAGAGAAGCTCACCTCCCTCCTAGGCGCCCTTGCCGCCGAAGAGCGCGAAGACGCCGTCGCTTTCTATATGGAAGCCATAGCCGACCGCATCGACGAGGGTATGACCGAAGAAGCCGCCATCGCTGCAGCTCCCACGCCCGAAGAGGCAGCCGCGGCCATCCTGCTGAACGCCAAGTCCGTTGCTGCGGCGAAGACGGGCGATACCGCCGACCGCAAATCACCCGCGGCCTCGGGCTCCGCAAAGCAGGACGGTTTCTGGAAACGTCTCAAGAAAGGCCGGCTCAAACCTCTGGAATGGGTGGGGCTTGTATTCGCTTCGCCGTTCATCCTTGCGGCAGCAGCCATCGTCGCGGCACTTGCAATCGGGGTGGCGGGCATCGTGCTTGCCGCAGGGCTGGTGGCGGCTGTGCTGCTTCTGGCGGTCTGGATTCTGGTGCTGGCCTGCTGGATCGCGGGGGTCGCCTTCGTAGCGGCGTCGCCAGTGTGCGTGCTGTATGCCATTTGGGGGTTGCAGATAGGCGACATCCCCTACACCATGGTGCAGCTGGGATACGCCTGCTTCGGCTTCGGCACCGGCATCTGGGTACTGTGCGGGTGCAAGGCCCTTACCAAATGCGTTTGGAACGGCCAGCGAAAGGGTTGGTCGGCGTTCGTCCGCGCCTGCAAGCGCCGTTGGGGAAAGAAGCCTGCGGAACCGTCCGGCGCTGTCGTCCACCCCGCGCCCGCACCTGCACCCCAGGGCGGTCCCGTTGCCGCCAACATGCCTGCTGGCGCGCCCTTCGGCACAGCCCCCGCACCCACGGACACGGCTGCAAGCGTCCCGGGCGCATGTGCCATCCCGGCACCCGCAATCAGCTCCGACGCCGTCGGCAGCGGCGTGCCCGGCAGCCCGGCCCTACCGCTTGCCACGTCTTCGCGCTACGCCGCTTTCTTCCGCGTCTGCCTGATCATGATCGCAGTAGGGCTTGCCCTGGTGCTGGGCGGATTTCTGGCGTCGGGCCTGAACTGGCGCGTCTTCTGCTCGTCACTCTACACCAACGGCTCCATCGTCCTTGGCGGCACCGTGGTGGCCGACCCGCGCCAGCTGCTCTTCGGCCGCCTGCTCTACTGGCTCTACTAAGCTCGCATCCTGCGCGGCACCCAGCACCACCGCGCAGCACCGCAAGCCGCGCCCCTTGACCTTCTGGCTGCGTGAGGGTTCACACTGTTCCCCGTCGAAGTTGATCGGCGGGCACGCGGCCAGCAAGCCCGGGCAGCGCCGCATCGAAGAAGGCAGGCCGGCACCGAAGAGCGCCGGGGAGCAGCGCAGAACGCACGACCGAAGGAGCGCAACCGTGACCACGCCCAGCAACCTGATGACCATCGGCCAGCTGTCCGAGCTGTCGGGCGTGAGCGCGCGGACCCTGCGCTTCTACGAGGAAAAGGGCTTCCTGTCGCCATCGCGCACCGAAAGCGGCTACCGGCTGTACTCCAAGCGCGACGAGCGGCGGTTGGCCCAGATTGTGGCCATGCGCTCCTGCGGGCTGCCCCTGGCCACCATCGGCCGGCTGCTAAGCTGCACAGAGGACGTTGACAGCCCAAGCCTTCGCCAAGCCCTGACCGACCATCTTCGGACCCTGCGCGAACAGGGGAACTCCCTTCAGGCCGCCATTCGCAGAACCCAGGCGGCGCTGAACGCCGTGGAAAGGATACAAGGCATGGAAACGAAAGATGCATTCGAAGAGCTGAAACGCCAAGGACTGGAGGCCTTCGAGCACGAGTACGGCCAGGAGGCTCGCCAGCGCTACGGCAACGATGTCATCGAGCAGTCGAACGCGCGCATGATGGCGCTCACCAAGGACGAATGGGACGCCAAGGAGCTGCTGGAGGAGTCCATCAAGGTGCAGCTGCGCCTGGCCATGGCCACCAACGACGCCGCATCGCCCGAAGCCCAGGAGCTCGCCCGCATGCACAAGCGCTGGATCACCGTCCATTGGGGCCCGGGGTTTGCCGACGAAACCTACCTGGGGCTGGTGCGCGGCTACCTGGCCGACCCGCGCTTCACCGCCTACTACGACGGAGCCGCCGGCGAGGGCGCCACGAAGTTCCTGGTGGAAGCCGTAGAGGCTGCGCACGCTGTATAATGGGGGCATGAACGCCCACCCGCAGAGCGAAGCCGAATCCGCAGCGCCCCTCTATCCCGAGCGGGCGCTGCGGCTGCATGTGCTGGCCAGTGGGTCGAAGGGCAATGCGGCCATCGTGGAGAACACGGCCACCGGCCAGGGAATCCTGGTGGACTGCGGCATCTGCAAGCGCGACTTCTTCGCCCGCTGCAGCCAAGCGGCCTTCGATCCAGCCAACCTGCAGGCCATTCTTATCACCCACGACCACGGCGACCACACCAAGGGGCTGGGAGTGGTCTGCCGGGAGCTGGTTCGGCGCGCCGTGCGGCCGAGGCTGTTCGTCAGCACGGCGGTCCGCGCGGCCAGCAAGCCGGTTGCCGAAGTGCTTGACCAGGGGCTCTGCGAGTTCGTGGCCCTTGCTCCCAGCGCCTTCGACGTCGGCGACATCCGCATAATCCCCTTCGCCACCTCCCACGATGCGGCCGAGTCCTTCGGCTTCCGCTTCGAGGTGCCCGGCGACGCCATCGGTTACATCACCGACACCGGCATAGTGCCGCCAACCGCCCGCGAACTGCTACGCGACGTGCGCATTCTGGCCCTGGAAAGCAACCACGACGCCCGCATGCTGGCGGAGGGCCCCTACCCCTGGCCGATCAAGCAGCGCATCGCGTCGGAGCACGGCCATCTCTCCAACGACCAGGCATCCGACGAGCTGGCCGAGCTGCTGGGCCCGCGGCTGCAGACGGTGGTGGCCATGCACATCTCCCAGAACAACAACACCTATCGAGCTCCCGAACAGGCCCTTCGCGAGGTTGTTACCCGCGCGTCCCACCCCGCCGCCGTGCTGGTGGCCTATCAGGACCGCCTCGTCACCGTACGCTAGAGCAAAGCCCGCACAATCGGTAGTTTCATCAAGAAACGGTGACGAAACTACCGATTGTGCGGGCTTTTCGGGCAGAGGGGTGCGGGCGGAGGGTGTGGGCGAAAGGTGCGGGCTTTGCGGGCGAAAGGCCCGGGCTTTGCGGGCGGAGGGTGCAGGCGGAGGGGTGCGGACGGCCGCGAAGAGGGCGAAATGCGGCCCAACGCGAAACGGAAGCGCCTGGAGGGGACGCTTCCGTTTCTGGGGAGAAGGAGAGAGGTTCCGCGGGCAGGAAGGGGGAAGGCTGCCCGCAGCCTGGCTTACCTAGGCCTTGGCCAGGTCGCGACCGACCACGTAACCGAAGGTCATGGCGCGGCCCAGGGACAGGCCGGTGATGTCGAAGGGATAGTCGGTGCCGCCGAACATGCCGCCCTGGACGTTGCCCACCGCGTACAGGCCGGGGATGGGGTTCCACTCCTCGTCCACCACGTTGCAGTTGTCGTCCACCTCAAGGCCGCCGGTGATCACCGAAATCACGTACTGACGACGGATGGCGTAGAAGGGCGGGGTGTCGATGGGGTACATGAATTCCATGGGCTTCATGTAGTCGTCGTCGCGGCCGCCGGCCACCAGCTCGTTGTAGCGCTCCACCGTAGCCTTCAGGTGGTCGGCCGGGAAGTCGGCCACCTTCGCCAGCTCTTCGATGGAGTCAGCCTTGAAGGCGAAGCCCCACTCGATGAAGTCCTCCAGGGTGCCGTCGTTGGCCGGGTCCACCTGGTTGGGCATCTGGGCGTAGTACTGCTCGTAGTTGCCGTCGAAGATCTGGGTAGCATGCACATCGGGGTACTTTACGGCCTGGTTGCAGCGGTGCTCGTACAGCGTGCTCTCGTCCATGAAGCGATCGCCGTAGTCGTTCACGTTCAGCCACGGAGCCTTGCGCATGGGAGCGTTCTTGTCGCCGTCGCCCACGTAGTGATGCACGTGCACCATCTTGGGATGGGGCGCCTCCTGCATGCGTGCGCCGGCCCACAGGCCCATGAGATGGCCTTCACCGTCGTTGTAGGGAGGGTTGTAGAAGTTCTCGAAGGGCAGCGCACCGGGGCACCACTTGGCCAGCATATCGCGGTTGTTGCCGTAGTCGCCCGTGGCCAGCACCACGCCCTTCTTGGCGTTGAACTGGATATACCCGTTGGCGCTCTCGCCGATGACGCCGGTCACCGCGCCCGAGCCGTCCACCACCAGCTGCACACCGGGGCAGTTGAAGAACACTTCGGCGCCCTTCTGCTCGGCCAGGTCGGCCATACCCTTCGCACCGGCAATCTGCTTCCCTTCGAACTTCACCGCCGGGATGGGCGCGGGGATGATGGCCTTCACGCCGGCCTCCTCGGCCTTCTTCAGGATCCAGCTGCCGGACTCGGGGGACTCGTCGAAGTAGCGGCGCACGAGCGACCAGTTGATCAGGTTGTTGTTATTGGCGTTGAACTGCTTCATCATCTCGTCGACATCGATGGTCTCGCAGCCGGCCTCGGTGAATTCGGGGCTGTTGATGACGGCGCAGAAGTTACCGTGGGTCAGGCACATCTCGCCCTTCTGCAGCACAGCCACCTTGGCGCCACCTTCCACGGCAGCCAGAGCGCAGGCGGCACCGGCCATACCCAAGCCCACCACCACGATGTCGTAGTCCTTGGTCTCGGCGATGTCGGTGATGGCAGCGGGGGCAGCCAGCGGATCGACGGAGGCCACCGTGGTGCTGGTGGCGTCGGCGGAGGCAGGGGCAGCGGCGCCATCGGCGGGAGCGGCTTCGGCCTTCGTCTCGGGAGCACCCTTCGGCGCACAACCGGCCAGAGCACTCACGCCGGCCAGAGCGGCGGCACCAGCGCCCATCTTGAAGAAGCTGCGGCGGCTCAATCCGGCGGTCTCGGTGTTCTTCATCATGACTCCTTCTCCTTTTCGCGGCCCGTTTCTGGGCCTTGTCCCGTTTGCGGCCCGGCCTGCGGGCCTTCCCTTCGCGGCCTGGCTTCCGAACCTCGGTCTTTTCTCGGTCCGGCCTGCGGGCCTCGTCTTTCCGCGGCCTGTCTTCTGAGCCTTGTCTTTTTCTCGACCCGGCCCCAGGCCACGCTCCGGCGAATGCCGTTTCTTCCATCCCCCGCGCCCGCTCGCCGTTGCCTTCCCATATTCCTTAGGCCAGCGATCCGGTCGCGGTGCCGCCTCCGAAGCGGCGAGGCCATCCTAGGTCCCGGAGCGGCGTGCGGTCACCTCACGATTAGGCTGATTTGCCCCTCATCCACCGGTCTATTTTTATCACCCACTCTTGCTTTATGCCTGGTCAAACGGGTGCTGATAAAAGACTCTTACCGGTGGCTAGGTTTTTCCGAATTGCCGAAAGCGCACAAGACGCACCAAGCTCGAAACGGAAAGAGGTGCCTTGCCAGGGTTATCGTTGCGCCGTGGTCGCTTTATAATGTTGCAAGCTGACGGGAGGCCGAAAGCATGCAGAATCGTTCGGTTCGTCAAGAAATCGTGGCGAAGGCGCCGATTATGCTGGCACGACCGCAGGCCACCACCCATGGCGAACGCAGGCAACGGCAGACGAGAGCCGCAGCGGGCAGCGGGCGGCGGCAGTCGAGAGCCGACCCGATCCGAGGGGAAGCAGCCGGCCTCGAGCTGCAGTGGTCCGAGGGGGCGCGACGTGGGTCACGGGCCGCCACTCATGGCGAACGCGGGCGGAGGCATGTTGAAGAGGGCCGCGGCGAAACGGGGCGCCGACGGGGTGCAGCACGAGAACGCCTGGGAAGGAAGCGAAGATGAGCAGCGAGCACGCCACGGGCATCACCGACGGCAGCGAGGCGGCGCCGTCGCAACGCGCAGGTTTGGGCGCATTGCTGCCCGACGGTGTGCTGCCGCTACGCTACCTGGGCATGGGTGTTTACCTGGCGTGGATCTATTCTGTGCACTTCGGAAGCCCTGCGTCGCCCTCGTCGGTGCCAGGGGTCACCCTAGAGCCGCTGTTCCTGATATCGAACCTGGTGAACGCCGTAACGCTTATCACCTGCGCCCTGTGCGCTCAACGGCTGCACCGCCATCCGCATCGCGGCGTCGTGCCGTGGGCAGCCGGTGCGCTCATGGCCGTAGGCACCGTGCTCATGGCGCTTCCGGAAGGCACCGTCTCCGTCATCGGAGCCGAGCTCTACAGCGCTGCCGCCATTACCGGCGCGATCTTCACTGGCTTGGGACTAGCCGCCATCATCTTGCTGTGGAGCGAGTTCTACGCCGCACTGCCCATGCGCCTGGTCGCACTGTACTACTCGTGCTCGTTCGTGCTGGCAACGCTGCTGCACTTCGTCATCATGGCACTCTCGGGGCCGGCGGCTCTTCTGTTCACCGCACTTCTTCCGCTAGTGAGCGCCGCCCTGTTCGTAGGCAGCATGCGCATGATCAAACGCCAGCAGCACGCCACCAACCAAAGCGAGCGTCAAGAGGCTGACGAAATCGCCTACGTGATGGGCCGCAGCTCGACCCAGCGTTGGAGCTTCCCCATCCGGCCCATGCTGCTTATGGCGGCTTATTCGTTCACCATGAACTTCTGCCGCACCACCGGCGGCATCGTCAACGACCTCACCATGCTTGGCGTGTCGTTCGCCGCCCTGGTGGTGCTGGTCATGGCGCTGTTCTTCTTCGATCGCTTCGACGTGCGCTACCTGTACCGCATCGCGCTACCGCTCATGGTGGCCGGTGCGCTGTTCCAGCCGTTCCTGATGGACGGCGGCCTGCTGCTTGCGGGCATCATGCTGAACATGAGCCACGCCAGCTTCGTCATCCTGACCATGATCGTGCTGTCCACCATCTGCAACCGCTACGGCGTGCTGGCCATCTGGCTGTTCGGGCTCACCCGCGCCGCACGGGTCCTGGCCAGCGTGCTGGGGTCCCACGTGGGCGTGACGGCCTGGAACCAGCTGGATAGCACAGGAATCTTGTTCCTCACCTGCGTAGTGGTGGTGTTTCTGGTGTCGTTTTCCATGTTTCTGCTGAACGAGAAGGACCTGGAGACCACCTGGGGCATCACGCCGCTTGCGCCGCACAAGGAAACCGCCGGGTTCCAGTCGTCGCTGGAGGGAACCTGCGCGAAAATCGCCCGGGAACACGGGCTGACCCGCCGCGAGGAGGACGTGCTGACGCTGCTGGCCCAAGGCAAGAGCGTCCCGCGGATCGAGCAGGAGCTGTGCATTTCCAACGGCACGGCGAAAAGCCACGTGCGACATATCTACGCGAAGCTGAACGTCCATAGTCGCGACAAACTCATCCAGCTGGTGGAAGTCGGCGGCGAAGGCGAATAAAGCAGGCGCCCCCACGGCAGCGGCATGCCAACCGGGTAGGCAGCCACGCGGGAGCTGCAAGGGCAGCCGGTCTGGGACGGTCGAGGCAGGTGTGGTGGCTGTGGTGGCTGCAGCACTCCGGCGGGTGTGGTGGCTGCGGCATTGCGGCGGCTGCAACACCGAGGCTGAGACCCCAGGGATGCGGGACCTTCCGCCGCGCTCCGCTGTGTTCGGCTATGCCCGCACAATCGACAGGTTCGTCAAGAAATCGTGCCGAAACTGTCGATTGTGCGGGATGGCCGCCTGACAGCTTTGCAGATAAGGGTGATGCACTCAATCAACCATGATTAACAGCATAATCCCTGATGGGAAGCGTCTACAATTAGTTCATTTGTGTATGCATTATGTTTCACTTGTGTCATAACTCACGATTCATTGCGTTTTCTTTCCCCGCTTGATACGTTATCGACGTCAAACAATGCCCCGTGCGCTACGCCGGTGAACCGCGGACATCACCTATTCGTCGTCCCGAACGATCACCGTCTTGCCTGTATCGTCGTAATTCATCGACGCCCCGCACCCGCTTGCATACAACGCACCGCTTCTATCCCTTCGTCCGAATGGAACGACCATGAACAACATACGCACTCGAAAGTCGCGCTTCTCTGCATCCCGAAAGAACCCTTTCCACGCTCTTGCTACCGCAGCCTTCTTGTCGGCTGCGCTGGCCCTCGCTCCCCTTCCGGCGCTCGCCTCTAGCACGGAGCCCAACAACGCGGCCGAAAGACCCGCACCCGAGGCCGCCCAAAACCCGGTTGTCGCCGAAGCCGCAGAGCCGGATGCCGATTCCCAACAGCAGCCCGAAGTCCAAGCGGAAATCGCCCACATTCAGAGTAACCTGAGCGCCGCCGATGCGGCGGAGGCGGTAGTCGACACCGCTCTGGATGCTTCGGCCGCCTTCGCTGCGGATAGCCTTGCACTAAGCGGCAATGGGCAAACCGCCGAAACCAACTCCAGCGGCGCTGCAGAAGACAGCGTTGAGACCTGCTCGCTCACGGTGTACTACTGCGAAATTGTCTTCTATGAGGATCCGGACTTTTCCCATCCGTCCGGCATGCGTCTGCTGAAAACGAGAACCGTCGAGGGGCTTACCCCGGGTGACACAATCAACCCCTGGAACTACGTAGAAGTCATCGACGGGTTCCACTTCTTCGACGGTTGGGCCGAAAACAAGACGCTGAGCACCGACAGCAGCAAAAACAACGTGCAGCTGAACTACTTCGCCACCACAAACAACTCGTTCTCGGTGAACTACTACATGCTGACCGACGGGAACGCCCCCATAAGCAGCCAGAACATCGTCCCTGACAACTCAGGCGCAAAAATCGGCCTGGACGGCAAACTGGCGACAGGAGACTCGATTATCGCCGATTATTACGGCGAACCGGTACGAATCACCAAGCTAGGAGGCCTGCAGGAAGAGGGGCAGCGGTTCGGTCAGATGGTCGATGGGTCGAACTATGCCACGCCAATCGAGCACATGATGTTTCTAGACAGCTACCCTTCATCCATCCGCGTGGGTACCGACCCTGAAAGCAACGTCATCAACATGTTCTACGCTCCTACCCTCACGACACCGCCCGACGAGACGCCGGCACCCGGAGATGGTGAAGACGGAGGCCAAACGCCCACGCCGGACGTGCCCACCACCCCCGATGGCGACACCACACCGGACAACCCCTCCGACGGCAGCACGCCGGATAACCCCGGCGATGGCAGCACACCGGATACCCCCTCCGACGGCGACGCCACTACGCCGGACAACACGCCCGACGGCGACGACCCGTCCCAGGGCAGCGACAACGCCGACGATAGTCAGGGAGGAAGCGACAACGACGCAAGCAAGCCGAGCACACCCAGCACAACCAATCCGGCAGATTCAGACGAAGGTGCCGGAAACGAGCAACCTGGCGAATCGGACAATTCTGACGGGAACGCAGAAGGGTCTTCGACCGAGGCCGGCAACAACGGCAGCAACTCAGCTGCCACCGGCAGCAACCAGCCCAATGGCAGCTCAAACGCCTCCGGCGACTCCGAAAGCGAGAGCGCAGCGGACCAGGGCACTACTGCCTCCGACAGCTCGAGCACTCTGACGCAGACCGGCGATTCGTTCGCACCGATCGCAATAGCGGTAGCGCTGCTGGCCGCCATAAGCCTGGGCGTAGTGGTAGTGGCCCGCCGACACCTTTCGTAGTCCGCGCATGGCGAAAGGATACTCATGGGCAGCTCGCATAGCGCAACCGTACCGGGATCGGCGAGAACGGCAGTAGCGGCGCAACCTGCCGCACGGAAGCCCGCGCAAACCCGGTCGGGGCGCGGGCTGGGGTCAGACCCCGCCGTTTCCATCCCCACCGGACGCGCCATGTGGGCGATGATGGCCATGATGCTGGGCAGCAACCTGCTAGCGTCGTTCAACCAGTCGCTCATGAACATCGCGCTCGACCAGGTGGCGACCGATTTCCATGTGAGCCTGTCCATGGCCAACTGGATGGTGCTGGGCTTCACCATAGTGGCGGCGACCGTCATCACCATGGCCGCCGCCCTGCTCAAGCGCTACGGCCTGCGCAAGATCATGCTGTTCGGCTACGTTGCCTCGCTGGCGGGTTCACTGCTGGGATTCTTCTCGTGGGACTTCGGCGCCATGTTTGCGGCACGGCTTATCCAAGCCCTTACCGTAGGGTTGTTCTTTCCCGTGGTGACCAGCGTTATCCTCACCATTGCGCCGAAGGGCAAGGGCGCCACCATGCTGGCCATCAACAGCGGTGCCATCGGCGTGGGGCTGGCGTTCGCCCCGCTGCTCGCCGGATTGCTGCTCACCTACGTGGGGCTGCACGCACTCTTCCTCATCCCGGCGGTCATGTCCGCCGTGCTACTGGTGTGCGGCCTCAAGTTCCTGCACAACGTGTACGAACGGCAAGATCAACGCATCGACGTCGTCAGCGTGCTGCTGAGCTTCGCCGGGCTGGGCGCGTTCATCTTCGGGCTGAACGAGGTCACGCGTACGTTGGTGCCGTCGCTGGCGTTCATGGCGGTGGGCGTGGCCATTGTGGCGCTGTTCGCGTGGCGCCAATTCCACATAGCCGACCCGCTGCTGAACCTGTCGCCCTTGACGCACAAGAAGTTCGCAGCCGGCGAGCTGCTTATGATGCTGGGCTATGCGGGCTCCATCTACATGAGCTTGCTGGTGCCGCTCTACCTTGAGGGCACCGCCGGTTTCTCCGCCTTCGTTGCCGGCGCGCTGCTGGCCGGACCCATCCTGTGCTATGCGGTCAGCTGCTTCGTCGGTGGGCGCATCGAGGACAAGCACGGCATCTGGCCGCTGGTGCCCGCGGGCTTTCTGGTGATCCTGGTTGGGTTCGTGGCGGTGGAGTTCACCTCGTCCCAGCAGCTAGTAGTGGCCATGATGCTGTGCGTTGCGACGTCCTACGCCGGCGTAGGTCTGGTGTTCCCCACGCTAAAGGCCGCCGATTTGGACGTGCTGCCGCGCAAGCTGTTCGCCCACGGCTCGTCAATCCACTCCACGCTGGTGCAGATCGCCGGGTCGCTGGGGTCTGCCCTGTTCGTCGGCATCATGTCCGCCGACGTGGACCGACTGATGGCTAGCGGCGCCACCAAAGCAGCGGCCTACGCATCCGGCTTCTCGCACACGCTGCTCATCAGCATAGGCATACTAACTGCAGCGCTGATAGGAGCCACCGTGTACGCCCGCGTTCGGTCGCGGCGCGAGGGGCAGCACTAGCTCGCAGCAGGCCCGTGCTTCCCTTCCAGCTTCGTCAGCCAGACGCTGTTCACCCCTAGAGACAGACTGAGATCCTGCAGCTTCTTGTCCAACGTGAACAACGTTGCTCCGCTGCGCCGCGCGAGCACCACGTAGAACAGGTCGTAGGACGAGTGGCCAAGCCGAACCGACTCCCCCATCGCCTCAACCCACAGCTCGCCATCGTCGCAAAACCGATCGACCAGCCCAACGGCATCACGGCCGCAAGCCACGGCTTCTTCTTGCCCCAAGCACCCCGCTCTCACGTATTTGACCAGCCCGTGAGTCACTTCGCTGAATAACAGCGCAGGTGCGAGCACCGTTTCCCCCTCGAGAAGCTGACCTTCCAGCGCCCGACCGTACTCCGATCCGAGAGCCATGGCTATGGCCGCGTTGGCGTCGAGAACAATCATCGCACACCCCCCAGCACCATCTCCGCCAGCCCATCAAGGTCTTCGTCTCGCTCCGCCCGGGCTTGAGCTAGAAACTCCACGGGCTCCGGCAATTCCGCCGAACGTTTTGCCCTTCGCTGTGCCGCCCGCTGAAGAATCGCCCGCTTACGCGCAATTCGCTCTCCATCCCGGGAATCGAAGTCCGAAACAGCAGGCCCCTCGAAAGGTCGCGCGCCTCGTCCCCCCAGCACATCATCGACGCCCGAGCCCCCGTTAATCATGGCATCGACGGCGAAGACGGTTTGCTGCGCAATGCTTCGGTGGTTTGCCGCCGAATACTCCCGCAGCTGCTCGTACAGCTCCGAGGGAAAATCTCGCACCTGCAGCGCCGGCATAGCTCCTCCTCGCGTAGTCGTTTTACATGCATATTACATGCATTATTGAGACAAGTCAACCCCTCGCTAGTGGCTATCGCCGAGATCAGCGCTATGAGCTAGCAGCATTTGACGGCATTCTCTGGCAAAAGCCGCGGCGACACCAAGCTGCGCTTCGAGCCTATGGCACTATTGCAAGCGCTTGCCAGGCCCGCTGAGCCGTGCATCTGCGCACCCGATATAGAAAACGGCGGCCCCGCACCGCAAAACGGTAGCAGGCCCGCCGTACACCACAGCTATATAGGAACCGCCGCCGGAACCGCTTACGCCTTCGCGTACTCCCCAGCGTTCTCGCCAGCCAGAAGGCCGCTGCCCAGCGCAAAGGCGTTGCCGGAGGCCATCTGGTAGTAGGGCGAGGTGAACAGGTCGGCGTCGGCGCCGGCCACGTACAGACCGGCAACCGGCTTCCCGTCGGCGTCCAGCGCCTGGCCGGCAGCGTTCGACTTGATGCCGCCAAGGGACAGCCACCCCGCCGGCTGCGACTGCACCACATAGTACGGCGGCGTGGTCAGGGCATTCAGGTACTTCGCGTCCTTGAAGAACAGCTCGTCAATGCCCGAGGCGCACGCGGCGTTGTACTCCTCCACCGTAGCCTCCAGGTTGGTCAGCCCGAAGTGCTCGGCAAGCTCGGCGATGGTATCGGCCTTGAACGCCCAGCCCTCGCCGATGGCCTTGTCGAACTGCGCCTCCAGATCGCTCATGACGGTTTCGGCGAACATGCCCTTCATGCGCTCGTCGCCGAAGAAGTCGCTGGCCGGACGCGTGGTCAGCTCTTTGATGAAGGCGCTGTCGGCCACGGCGTAATGGAACTTCTCGCGCACGAACGGCTCGGCGGCGAACATGCAGCGCTCGCACACAAAACCCTCGTTGATGAAGCGATCGCCTTCGGGGTCCACCAGCAATCCGCCGAACACGGTCAGGCGCAGCGGCTCGTTCTCGCCGGTATTGGGACGGAAAGCGTAGGTGGGCGATGCCAAGTCGTTCGCTCCGCCGTACTCGTTCATGGAAATGCTGAAGCACTTGCCGATCTGAGCTCCTGCCGCCTGAGCCATGTCGATTCCCGCACCCGTGCACGCAGGGTTGCCCATGACCACGATCTTTGCACCGGCGAAGCGCTCGGCCACTTCATCGGCATTGCCCAGGAAGCCGCCCGAGCACATGACCACTGCCTTCGCGCGAATGTCCACCACTTCGCTGCCGCTTACGCATTGCACGCCCGCCACAGCGCCGTCTTCCAGGATGACGTTCTCGGCGGTGGTTCCGAACAGGCACTCTACGCCTGCGTTGTCAGCCACGGCCTGGAACACAGCGGCGCGGTCGTCGCCGGTCAGGTTGTACCAATGCACGCCCTTCGTGTTGATGTTGGCCTGGGCGCCGGTCTTGTCGAAATCAGTGCGGAACTCCATCCCGCTTTCCACCATGGCGTCGATGGCGCGACCCGAAGCACCCAGCAGCGCGCGCAGGGCCTTCTGGTTGCTTTGGTAGTTGGTCCCATTGTTGATGTGGTCCATGGCCTCTTGAATCGTCAGCACCTCGCCCGTGGCCTGCTGCTGCAGCTTCGAGCCGGTGCACCATGCGCCGGAAGTGCGCACGTTAGTGGTACCGCTCATGGACGGCGCCGTGTCAATCGCGATAACCGACGCGCCCTTGCTCGCCGCGCCGTGGGCAGCCATGAGGCCGGATGCGCCCAGTCCCACCACCAACACGTCGCACTCGCGGGTGCTCGAAGCGTCCTTCAACGCGGGTTTCGCAGACGCCATGGTTGCGTCATCGCTCGGCGCGGGCGTCTTCTGCGGATTCGAGCACCCGACCAACCCTGCAGCCGCCACTGCTGCCAGAGCGCCCGCCCCGGCCAAGAAGCCCCTGCGCGATACGCTCGTCGATTCTGCCATGTTCGTCGTCTCCATTATGATTGCCTCCCTTTCTTCCGCCGTCTTCGCAGACAGCCCTCTCTCCTTGCGCGTGCCTCAGCGCCGTAACCGCGCCATGAGCAATTTGCATCCTAAAAAGATCGCTGGGAGCCGCCATCATCGTCTCGCGATGATGTTTTGCGAAAGGGTGATTCCCTATACTTGCCGTAGAATGATTTTTCGGAATTACTTGCATATTCGCTAGGGTTTCAAAACGGAGGGGCCTCCTATGGGCGAGACTGCGGCAAAGCCCGAAATACGCAACATAAGCTGGATGGCAGCTTGGGCTGGGCTGGCATGCTGTCTGGTCTCCAAAGAATCGATTCGCTACACAGCGCTGTGGACCTTCGAGCTGAAGAGCCCGGCGCTCATGATAGCCATCCTGGCTTTCATCGTTGCGGGCTTCCTCGGCATGGCCCTTGCATGGACCAAGCGGAAAACAGCGCTGTGGAAAAGCGGTCCGCTCGTGTTCGGCTTGGCCTTCGTGTCTTTCGCCGGAACCGCCGTGCACGTGCTCGAGGAAGGCGGCATGCTTGCGCCCGACTGGCTGTCGTTCCTTGCGAAGGTAGCGGCGGAAGCATCGCTGCTGCTGTTGGTGGTGTACGCCCAATACCTGCTGCAGTTCTCGTGGAGCGAGCGTCTGTCGGTGTTCGTATGGGGCATCATCGGCGCAGGCGCTTGGCAAATCGTTCTGATAGCCGTGTCCGTCGATTTGGCTCGATGGCTCGTGGCGATAGCGGCGCTTCTTTCTGCAGGGCTGCTGGTGGTTTCGCGAAGGTCGTTCGCCCAAAGACCTCCGACGGTCGAAGCGGAAACCGCAGACCAGCACAGCAGCGCGAAAGGCGCGCGCTCAAGCATGGCCATTCCCAAGAACAAGGCCGCATCGACGGAAAGCAACCAAACCGGCACTGCTCTCTTGGCGTGGCCGAGGCTTTCTCTGAGGGACGCCCTTCTCTCGCCGAAGTCTTTCTCTGGCTACGTTGCCACCATCTTCCTGGTAAGCATCGTACTGATGGGGGCCTACTCCCAGTGGCGCACGCAACAGGATGGGCAACTGGTCTCCATGCTGGTGCAGGCCTCCTCTGGGTTCGGCTTCATGCTAACCGCGCTGGTGGTGTCGCTGCTCGGGCGCTCCGTTCGCGACAAGTCGCTTCTTTACGTATGCCAGACCATCGTGTTGCCCGTTGCCCTTGGTGCGCTCTACATCGGCACCGCTTTCCAGGGGCCCGGCGTGTCGCTTTCCGTCATCTTGTTCGATGCGGCGTACTCGGCCATTCTGTTCGTCATCTGGCTTTCGCCGGACGTCTTCGACCGCAACGACAGTTTCATCGTGGTATGGGCCGGGTTTCTCGCCTACAAACTGGGATGGTTTGCGGGGGTGCTGACCACTGCGTCGCTAGCCCACACAACAGCATGGTGGCTGGGCAACGTCGTGGTGGTTTCAGCGTTTCTGTGCCTGGTCGTACAGTGCTCGGCGTTTGTGGTGGGCAACCTGCGGCCTGGGAATGCGCAGGGGCAACCGCAGGCGGATAGCAGCGGCGCCCGGGTAAGCCTCGAGCAAGTATGTGGCCGCCTTTCAGAACGCTTCGGGCTAACCGCCCGCGAACAAGACGTGCTGCTGCTTCTGGCGAAGGGGCGCACGGCCAGCTATATAGCTCGCGACCTGGTGGTTTCCGAACCGACCGTGCGCACCCACATGTCCCATATCTATAGGAAAATGGACGTGGCCTCCCACCAGCAACTGCTCGACACGGTAGAGCAGGCCACTCGCCAAGCCAGCGGCTCCGAACCAGGCAACAATCCCGGGCCCACCTCTTAAGCTGCAGCCGCCTTTGCAGTGAGAGACGGCACTCCTTGCAAGGAGCTTCGTGACGAGACAGGGAATAGCAAGACGACAGGGTAGGCGGGGTGCGGGCTTGCCCGGCGACCGGCTGCCGGTGACCAGACGACGGGTGGGGAGCGACGGAGCGCATGTGAAAGAGCGCGTGCGGAAGAGGAAGCGAACGGCAGCGGAACGCTGGCGGCCTATTCGCCGCTGCGTTCTACCAGGTCGATGAGCTCTTGGCGCGAGTGCACGCCCAGCTTCTTGTAAATGTGGCGCGCGTGGGTCTGGGCGGTGCCGGCGGAAATGAACAGCTCGTCTTGCACGAAGGGCAGGCTGCGACCCTTCGCCAGCAGCACGGCTACCTCCGCCTCGCGCGGTGTCAGGCTATGGGCGCTCGCCAAACACGCAATCGTGGCAGCCACAGGGTCTACGCCCGCACCTTCCGCGACGGTGATGCCCCTCGCGCCCTCCGCCCCGGCCGCACCACCCACATCTTCCGCATTTTCCACGGCTCCAGCATCAGCCTCGGCATCGAAAAGAGCCCGCACGTTGGGGCCGTTCAGCACGAACAGCGCCATGAACATGAGCGCGAACACAGCGATCAGCGACACGGTAGTAATCTCGGTGGTTCCCACTTTCAGCGCCTCGGTCAGCCATCCGTTCAGCGACGAGCCAACCACCACGGACAGCGCGTAGGTTGCGTCCAGCACACCGATGGCGACCACGGGCCGCACGCCCCGCTTGCGACACAGCGAGAAGCAGACGGCCCAGGTGATAGCGCGGAAGCACCAGAATCCAGCGCCGAATATGCCGTAGGACACCGCCAAAGCCGACCCCGCCAAAAACGGCGCCACCAGAAACGCAGCCGCCATGAACAGGAACACGCCGCGCAGCAGCGGGATGGCCGCCAGCTTCGCCAACCAGATCGCCATCGCCGCCGTGCCCGTAGCCGAAGCCGGCGAGGCCGCCAAGGAATGCGACTACCTGGTCATCGGCGGAGGCAACTGCGGCATGATGTCGGCCGCCCACGCCGGCGCCGAGGGGCTGAAGACCATCCTGCTGGAAAAGGCAACCGTCACCGGCGGCTCATCGGTAGGCACCGAGGTCACCCAGGGCTATTCGGACTGCAAGATCATGCAGGAATGCGTAAACGACCCCGAGGTCATCAACATGAGCCAGCAGACCGGCACCCCCAACGACATCTTCACCTACTTCATGATGCACAACTCCTGGGAGGCCAACGCCGAGCTGGTGTCGAACTTCGTGCACAACAACCACCGCTTCCACGACTTCCTCTACGAAGAAGGCGCCTACCCCATGATGCTGCTGCCCTCGCTGGACGCACCCACGGGCGGCATCATGTACAAGGGCCAGGGCATCGGCGCCTTCGAGGTCATGCAGAAGGCGGCGGAAAAGTACGGAGTTGAGATCCTTACGAACTCGCCGGCGACGGCGCTGGTCATGGACGGCGACGCGGTGGTTGGCGCCATGGCCGCGCTCGACGGGGGCGACCCGGTGTACGTGAGGGCCAAGGCGGTATTCGTGGGTACCGGCGGCTTCTCGAACAACGAGGAGATGATCGCCCACTACATGCCCGGCTGGGGCGAGATCGCGTGGAAGAACGACGCGCACATCCCCCACGACGGCGACGGCATCCGCATGCTGCTAGGCGCCGGCGCGGTGGAGTCCGACATGAGCCTGGCGCAGCCTTCCGCATCAAGCGTCGAGGGCGTGACCTGGGACAGCGCCATCGACAAGGCCGCCCGCGAGCCCTACCTGTGGGTGAACGCCATCGGCGCGCGCCTGGGCAACGAGAAGTGGAACGTCATGGACACCATGTACAAGGTGGGCATCAAGGAGAACGACTTCACCTACTTCAACGTCATCGACTCGGCCGCCGTGGAGCGCATGGCCACCCAGGCGCTCATGACCAACGCGCGCACGGTGCTGGGCAGCATGGACCCGATGCCCGAAATGGCCGACGAGCTGGAAAAGGGCGTGAAGGCCGGCACCGTGTTCAAGGGCGAGACGCTGGCCGACCTGGCGAAGTCCGCCGGCATCGACCCCGAGGGACTGGCCGCCACCGTGGAAGAGTACAACGCCATGGCAAAGGCCGGCGAGGACACCAAGTTCTTCAAGGATCCGGCGGCGCTGTTCCCCATCGATGAGGGGCCGTTCTACGCGTTCCGCCTGATTCCGTCGTGGTACTCCACCCTGAACGGCGTGAAGATCAACGGCCGCATCGAGGTGGTGGATGCTGACGGCTACGCGATCCCGGGCCTGTACGCCGGCGGCCTGGACTCCGGCGAGTTCTACAAGGACAACTACAACCACGGCTTCTCCGGCGGCTGCTCCGGCTACTCCTACTTCACCGGCTACTTCGCCGTAGACAACGTAAAGGACTACATCGCCGAGCTGTAAGCCGATAAAGCTTGCGGGATCGACGGAACCGAAACGGCGAGGCGTGAGGCAGCCCCTTCCGCCTCGCCGTTCGGCAAGACGACAGCCCCATCACCAAGCGCCACGCTGATGGATGAGGGCGGCCACTTCTACGATGTCTGCGTCGGGATGGTAGATGGTCACGATGTCGAAGGGGTTAACCGGAATCTTCCTCACCTGGCCCTCGTATTTCCTCGCAATGGATTCAGGCACGTCCCGCGAACCCATGAAGGGCATCGTTTCCAGCAGCTTTGCCGTGGACAGGATGCGCTCGAAAACCCTGTCCGATTCGACCATGCCCATATCCCTCTCGAAGCCTTCGGAAACGACCAACTTAGTCATTGCCGTACCTTACCGCACGCATGCGGTTGCAGAAGTCCTCTACGTCTTCGCTATAGCGCCCTTCGTCAAAATCCTGTTGGGCCCGAAACAGCAGGTATTCCATCTCGAGCTCGTAACGGGCTTCCTCCTTTGCCTCCTGAATCCGCCGCGCGAACACCTCTTCGGAGCAGAAAATGAATGCGCCGTTGCCGTTCTCGGTGATATGGACCACGCTTTTTGCGGCGTCGTTTTTCACCTCGCGCTGTCTTGTGGCCAATGCAGTTGACGAATAGATTGGCTCGCATACCACGGCACCCATGGCTGCCCCTTTCGTAGAGGTCAGTGTTTGTAGATATTATCTTATAGGATTCGATAGGATATTTACAATAGAATGACACAGATGCGGCAATGAGCCTCTGAGAGCGTCCTTATCGAAACCTCATAAGAATTGACAGGCGCATATCGCGCACGGCGTCCCTTCTTCCCACCTGACAACGAAGCAGAAGCCAACATTTCGGGACGGCTCACCCGGCGGCCTGCGTCACGTGCCGCCCGCGTCCCGCACGAGCTTCGCGGCCAGCGCCGGCGTGCAGCTGCGTGCGGCCGTCATGCCGCCATGACACCAGCTGTAGCACTACCGGGATGCTGCTATGATAGGCAGAACAACGTTGGCCGACCGAGGAGAGCCCATGGAAACTTCCGCCGCAATTCTTGCGCGCCGCAGCGTGCGCGCGTTCAGCGATCAGCCCGTCAGCCGCGACCTGCTGCGCTCGCTTGTGGAGGCGGCAACCTGGGCGCCGTCAGCCAGCAACGTGCAAGCGTGGCGGTTCTGCGTGGTGGACGACCCTGCGCTGGTGCGGAAGCTGGATATGGTTTCGCCCGGGCTTTCGGGAAAACCGCCGGTCATCGTAGTGGTGCTGTCCGACCGCGAGTACGCGCGGGCCAAGGGCGGCCAGAAGGCAGCCGACGAGTTCTCCTCCCTGGACGCCGCCTACGCCTGCGAGAACCTGATGCTGGCCGCCGCCGACGCCGGACTTGGCACCTGCGCTATCAAATCCTACAACGACGACGCCGTGCGAAGCCTGCTGAACGTACCGGACGGCCTGCAGGTCGAGCTGCTGATCTCGCTCGGCTGGCCAGACCCCGCCAAGTCGCCCCGCGCGCCCAAGCGCAAGCCGCTAGATGAAGTGCTGCGCTTCAACGGCTGCGAAACCTGGGGTGCCGAAGAGACCTCCTCCCACACCGATGCGGCCGCTTCGCAAGCCGACGATGAGGGACGCACCGCATCCTGTGCCGAGCAGTCGCGCGATGCGATCGGTGCGGAAGGCAAGGCCAGACCAGTCCAGACATCGCTTTCCGAAGCCATGAGCGCTTCTCCCGCCCCGCAACAGGAAACCACGCAACCATCGGCCGCCGCGTACGAAACCGCCTTCCACGGGTCCCTTTCTGCAGCGATGGCGGCCGCGTCCGCAGCTGCCGGAGCCCCTCCGCATAGCGCCGAGGAAGGCACTGACGGCCTGGAACTTCTCGCCTACATGGTGACATCGGCTGCGGGGCTGCGGGGCGAGCCGGCCATCTACGGACCGCTGCGCCTCATCGAATCGTCGAAGCGCGTTGCCGCTCAGCTGGCCGATTCGCTGAAGACCGCCGACCCCGCCCGCGCCGAAGTCCTACGCAACCTGGCAACCCTCATAGCCGAGCGCCAGAACGACTGCATGACCGACGAAGACTCCTTCTACGCCATGCTGAGCGAAGCCGCAGCCCTGCTGGCAAAGGCGCTGTAGAAGGAGCCGTTAGGGAATGCTTCCACATGCCGGCGTAGCCCCGCTCTATCCAGCGGTAGATGGTGGAGGGGGCGGCCCTGAACTCGGACGAGCGGGCGTCAGCTATCTGCGCCGGCGACAGGCCGCGGGCCAGGTCCGCCCTGATCTTGGCGGCGATGGCCTCAAACTCCTCCTCCGTGCGGTCCACGCCGCGCCTGGCGGCGGACAGCTCGCCGTCGGCGACCAGCTGCGCGCGGGCCGCGGAGTACTCGCAGCGGAACGGCATCGAGCAGCGGTAGCGCCGCTTGCTGCACCCGTTGCACACGTGCGGCCAGCCGCGGAGCCTGGCGCAGGCCCCCTCCGGCACCGACCCCACGCGCCCGCCCTTACCGGAGCCGCGGCTTACGGTGCGGTTGCGCCTGACCTCGTCGGCGACGCTCGACTGGGACAGCCCCAGGTCGCGCGCCATCGCGCGGGCCGACCGGTTCTTGTCCAGCCCCCGCTCCACCGCGGCCCTCTCGGCGCGGTCGAGCCTCCTGTAGAGCCTCTGCCTTCTCTCGGACATCGGAATCTCCTTCCGCTCGCGCGACGCCCCTTCGGCGCCGCTGTCGGATGAAGCATCCCGAACTCAGCCGCACGCGTCCAGCTAAGTTCTGAGAAAAAGGGGAGGTGTACGGATCAACTCGCGAATCAACCGTAACTTTTGCGATAGCACCGGCGCACAATGTATTGCTGCGAAATGGGGTTACTCTTATACTGGAACACGCGAGTATAGACTTGCAAGCGTAAGAGCTTCTCACACGCCCGATAAGGCTTATGCGAATGCTCTTCATGCAACGCAAATCATTCGTCAAGCAGCTTGGAATACGGAGGGTAGAGGATGAACCACAAACGTATACATCTTTTGAGTATCTTGTTTGCCCTTTCAATGGTTATGCTTCTTGCTGGCTGTACCGTAAACACTCCTGGTACAAAGAATCATGATACTCCCATGAGCGAAATGAGTTATATAGCTCCGTACGGCGAGGGATCGTTCAGTTTGGAACACATATATGCGCGAGAAACAAATCAAGACTATAAGTATAGGCTTTATGTCATATGCGAATATGATCTGAGCAAGCTGAGCGAGAAAGATCGCACACTATTTCTGGAGGACGAAGGAGAAATAACGCGAGTGTATACGATGTGCTATCTGAAGGGGGGAGAAAACAACCTGGACTTTGATGGTATGTTTTCCTATCCTCAGAAAGGAACCAAACTGACATCAGACAACAAGTACTACAAACTGATGACTTATCCTTCATTTGGCACAAGCACCGCAGATGACCGGGAAACATTCCTTGGGACTGAACTCACGGTTTCTGTTGATGTATCTGAGGACTTGGTTGATGACTCCAACGAATTGAAAAAAAGCTGCGATATTACCGCATATGGAACTATTGACAAATTTACATCAGAGGAAGAGTTCAATAAAGTGTTAAATATCATGGGATGGGAGAGCCTGTAAACAAACGCCCGTAAATAAAGTGAAGAGGCTTTAAACTCCTTCGACCTGCTCTTTAACACAGGCGGGAGTGGGACAGAGAGGGTGCTCCCCTCCCACTCCCGCCAACCGTTGGCCAACTCTCTTAGCAGTGGCGAGCTGCTAGATTCGCTGCAGTGATGGCGCTTTGGATGTCCCACGGGTCGGCGCAGTCACCTACGGCGTACAGATCGAAGCCCTCGTTCGCAAGCGCGTCGCGCAGCTCCAGGTTCACGACCATGTCTGCGGCGTTCACGATGCAGTCGCAGGGCAGCTCCACATCGACGCCTGCCTCGTTGCAAACAACGACGGTCCCCTCGCCCCCGCTCTTCACCAAAGCGTTCGGGAACACCCGTACGTCGCGGGCGTACAAGGCCGGCACCGTGAACATCTTGATCTTGTCGGACTGGCCCTTGCCCAGGTTCACCTCGTCATCCTCGGCCACCATGGCCACCGTCTTGCCCTAGGCCAGCAGGTACCAGGCCAAATCCAGGGCCTGGGCGTTGAAGCCGGCGATCAGCACCCGCTCGCAATCGTCCAGAAACATCGCGTCGACTATGCCCACCACCGGCGTGGCCTGGGTTCCCTGCAGCGACATCGAGGGTCGCAGTCCGCCTGTGGCCACGAACACCACGTCAGGGTTCTCCGCCTGCACTGCGGCAGCATCGGCCTCCTGGCCGGTCACCACGTTCACCCCGGTCACGTCCAGCATGTGCGACAGGTAGCTTCGCGCCCGATCCAGGTTCTCGTGGGGCTCCTTCACCGTGTGGGCGAAGTCCAGAAGCCCGCCCAGCGACGAACTCTTCTCGAACAACGTCACATCGTAGCCGCGTTCGGCGCACACCCGGGCCGCCTCCATGCCGGCAGGGCCGCCGCCCCCCACCACGACCTTCTTCTGCCCGTCTCCCGCAGGCACCTTGAAGCCTTCGGGCATCTCTTCGCCGAAGGCACGGCCGTGGGCCGGATTCATGCGGCAGCTCTCGTTCACCCCGGTATGGTTGCCGAAGTCGCCAACGCAATGCAGACAGCGGCAGCAGGAGCGAATCTCATCCACTCGGCCGTCCTTCAGCTTCGACACGTACTCGTAGTCGGCGTAACCGGCGGCGCGGTTGATCATGAGGAAGTCCACCTTGCCACCGGCCAGCGCCTGCTCGAAGAAGTCGGGCGCATGGGCCGGGTCCATGAACGTGACGGCCCCCACGGGGATGGACACGGCCCCCTTCACCTTGGCCGCAGCGTTCAACATGAGTCCGCAACCGGAATGGCTGGCGTCCAAAATGCCTCCGAAGTGCTTGGAGAAATCGAAGAACGTGCCGTAGCCGCTGGTTCCATCGATGCCATAGCCGCCGAAGTAGGCGTCGTTGACGAACTGTGCCTCGTGGATGCCGTAGACGCCCAGGCGCAGATGCAGCGAGTCGGCTCCTGCTGCTTCGATGAGCTTGGCCATGGCCGCCACCTCCTCCACGGTGCTGGCCTTCGTGCTCTGACCGATGGAAGCGTCGTTGTCCTCCACGCCGTTGATAAGCACCTGCACGTGAAAGTCAGCGCCGCATGCTTCCTTGATGCCGCGCACCGCCTCGGTGACCAGGCGGGCGCGGTTCTCCAGAGTGGCCGGACCATACGGGTCGTCCAGGTCGCGATCGTTGCGATGGCGCGACAGGAAGTAGGCACCGGAGTTGTTGGCGGCGGCGTTAATCTCCACGCCGTCGAAGCCCAGGCTCTGCATGTTCTGCGAAGCGGTCACGTAGTCGGCGATGAGATTGGCTATGTCCTGGTCGGAAAGCTCGCTGGCCATGCAGACCGTTCCCTTTTCGGGGGTGTTGCTCCAGCGGTAGTCGGCGCTGGCCAACTGGATGAGCACGGGGGTGTCGGTCTCGTGCACCGCTTCCACCACGCGCTCCAGGCCTATCTCGTTCCACCACTGCTGCTGTTTGGGGTTGCCCGTCTCGTCGATATGGGGCAGCTTCCACGCCTTGTCCTCCAAGATGATGGCTCCGATACCGTTCTGGGCCAGCATCCGGTAGTACTCCACCGTGGCGTCGATGTTGTACACCGCCGGGCCGCGCATGGTGCTGACGATGGTGCCAGAGTTAGCCGACGCCTTGATCATGCGGTTGGCCAGCGTGCGGCTTCCCCACTTCAGCGGCGAGAACAGCGTGGTCTTGCTGAAGTCCTGGATGGTGTTGCTGCGGAAGTCGGGGTCCTGGGGGTTAAGGACGGCCGAGGCGGTCGGGCCCTGGGAGTTCCCCGGCGCGGCGGCGGCTTGGGTGGCAGCGTCCCCGGCGTCCGCAGCGTCAGCGCCCGATGCGTCCTCGGCCGACTTTCCCGCGGGCTGGCACCCGGCAAGCATACCTGCGGCCAGCGCCGGCAGACCCATGGTGGCCGCCGCCCCCATGAGCCCGCGCCGCGTCAGCGAGGACTTGGCATCCGCACCGGCGCCTTCGCACGCGTCCGCACCTTCCACAGCCCTGCGAGCACCTTGCTCGTTCTTCTTCATGATCCGCTCCTCTCCGCCCCGCTCTTCCTGCGCCGTCCCTTACGGCCATGGCCCCTTGCCACGACGAGGCTGCCCCTGAAACTTACGTGACCGACGCTGGTGGGCGCTATCGGCCTTCGGGGGGATTTTCATCGGTCGACCCATCCTTCCAAAGGGATGAGATATGAGGTTCTGACTGTTCAGAGCCGCGCAGTCGCCCAAAGCTATCCGGCACCGCGCACCTGGGCAGCACCCTTCCCACCGTCGAACGTGCTACCATTACGGAAAACGGGCGCGACGGCCCCCTAGGCTTCGGCCCCCTTTCATGAGGCGACGAACGGCACCGGGAAGGAGACCAGGTGGCAAGCGGCACCGCAGCAAGACGACAGCAAACGCTGGCCTTGGTCGTCGGCTTCGGGCTGTTCCTGGCCTACGTGTTCGTGTCCGAGCTGACCAGCCTGCTGTTCGAGGACTTCGCCGCTGCCCGAGCCCTCACCTCCGTCATCCCCACCATGCGCGACGCGGGCTGCCTTGCGGCCTGCGCGGTGCTGTTCGGGCTTTGGCGCGGCAAACGCCGCGATGCCCTGCGCGAACCCGACCTTCCTTGGAGCAGCACAGCCGTGGCCGTGGGCGCATTCGCCCTTTCCTTGGCCACGCTATTGAAGGCGGGCTACCTGATCGGCGGCGGGGACGGTGCCCTGCTGGCCGGCTCCTTCGCCTGCGGATTCCTCGGGCTTGGGGCCTTCGCCCTGTGGGCCTGGGCCCTGGTCTCCCTTTCCCAGAGCCGCCTCTTAGCGGTCATAGCGACTTCGCTGGTGGTGGCCGTGGGCTTTTCTGCCTGCGTCTCGGTGCTGCCGGACGCCTCGGGCAAAGCCATAGCGGCGGTGGTTCCCCCGTGGGCATGTGGCTCGCCTTCGAAGCGCTGCGAAAGAGCTCGTTCGATACCGAAGCAGCCGAAGATTTCGCCGCCCCCTCCTGCTCCACCGCTCGAGTACCGCTGCCCGCCGGCTCGACCGAACCCGCCGACCCCAAGGTCAAACATGACCAATCCGCCCCCGCAGTCACCTCTACCCACGCCGCCTTCGGCGCTCCCACCTGGCTGGTGCTGGTGAGCCTGGAATCGGTGGTCCTGGTGGCCGACCTCATGCTGGCCGTAGTACCGGTCTGCCTGAACCACGAGTTCCTCTACGGTCCCGTTCCCGTTCCCGCAGCTCTAGCCGCCGGCTTGACACTGCTTCTGGCAGCGATGACGTATGCGCTGTCACGTCGCCCCGAAAGCCGGCTGACCTCCTTGTGGATCGGCGGCATGCTGCTGCTCATCGTGGCCTACTTCGCCTTCCCCTTCCATTCGCCGGGCGGCTTCTCGCTGGCCTTGGCCTCCACGGGACGTCTCATGGTGTTCGCCTTCGCGCTGCTGGTGTTGCTGCGCTCCGTGGGAAGCAGCCCGCACAGCGCAACCCTGCCCCTGACGGCCGCCCTGTTCGCCGTCAGCCTAGGGGCCCTAGTCAGCGACGTGGCCGCCATCGCCATCCAAAGCTCGCCCAACTACGTGCACACCGAATTCCGCTCCTTCGCCGTCATATTCTTGGGAGCCACCGCGCTTCTGCTGATGGTGTCGCTGGTGCTACTGCCCCATATCAACACCGTGGGTAACGCCAACGCCCAAACCTCACAGCCGCTGCAGCCCCAAACCGTGGCCCAGCGATGCGCCGCCCTGTCCGCTGCCTACGAGCTGACCCCGCGCGAGTCCGAAATAGTCGAGCTGCTGGCCCATGGACACAACACCCCCTATATCGAGCAAGAACTGGTGCTGGCCAAAAGCACCGTGAAGACCCACATCAAACACATCTACAAAAAGTGCGGCGTATCCTCGCGCCAAGAACTGCTCAGCCTGCTGAGCAACCCGGCAGACAATCGCTGACCCCAGGGCGCCATCCTTAAACGACGACCTGCGCAGCGGACCGAGGGAGAAAGCCGTCGTGGCGCGGAAGCTCTGCGGGAAACGACGCCTGTGGCAAGCGATTTGTAAGCGATGGCGGCTATGACAATCAACTCGCAAAGGCACTGTAACCCGCCACGCCTCGGCGGCGCACCGCCACTCGACCGCCCGCGGTTGCTGCACGCGCCGCATCGGCCCACACCCTCGCAGCCGCCAACGCGCTGCACTCGCACGCTACCCTGAATCACGCATTTCGGGCAGGGTTGGGGGTGCGGACGATTTCTTGGACCGTCCCTACACCGCCCGGTTGGAGAGGGTAAGATAAATTGGACACCAAGTTTAAGGTGAAAGGTGTTCGATATGACTCAAAGAAGGAAGCGGTACGACAAGCAGTTCAAGATAGCTGCAGCGAAGACCGTCCTGAGCGGCGAGATAAGAGTTGCCGACCTTGCGAAAGAGCCTGGTGTCAAGGACTCGACGCTCAGGCGTTGGGCGCAAGAGTACGAGGAGATGGGAGAGGCGGCATTCCCCGGCAACGGCAGCCCCAGGGTCAACAAGGACTACGAGATCGTGAAGCTCGGGAAGAAGGTCGAGGAGCTCGAGCGCGAGAATGAGCTGCTAAAAGAATTCCGGGCCTTCTTGAGTCAAGACCATGCGTGAGGTGCGAGTTCCTCAAAGCGCATAGGGGCGAGTTCGGCCCCATCAGGAAGGCATGCGGGATCTTGGGGGTCTCGAAGTCCGAATACTACGACTACCTCAAGCGGAGGAAATCGAATGCCCAGATAGAGCGCGAGGCGCTGGAGGGATTCGTCGTGGAGAAGTTCGAGCTGCACAAGGGCCGCTACGGCTACCGCCGCATCAACCGCGAGCTAAGGAGAGACGGCATCGCGGTCAGCGAGAAGCGCGTGCTGAGCGTCATGCGGAAGCTGGGGCTTAAGGCCAAAGGCGCCACGAGGAGGCACCGCAGGGCGAAGGCGGTCGAGATGGGCGATCCGCGCGTCAACCTCGTCAACCGCACGTTCGAGGCGGATGCGCGCAACCGCCTCCGGGTGGGCGACATCACCTACATCGGCACCTCCGAGGGCTGGCTCTACCTGGCAGCCGTCATCGGCGCATGGCACCGCAAGGTCGTCGGCTGGTCTATGTCCGAGCGCATCACCGAGAAACTCGTGGTGGATGCGCTCGAGCAGGCGGTCGGCAGGGAGGATCCCCCTGCCGGCCTCGGCCTCGTGTTCCATGACGATCGGGGTGTCCGGTACACGTCCCGCGCATTCCAGCGCTGCCTGGGGTCCCATGGGATAGCCCAATCGATGTCGAGGCCCGGCAACCCATGGGACAACGCGCTCGCCGAATCCTTCTTCAAGACCCTGAAGCGGGAGCTGGTGAAGGGAAGGGGGTACAAGGCAAGAGACGAGGCGCGGCAGGATATCTTCAGGTACATCGAGCCCTACTACAACAGGCAGAGGATGCGTTCCGCCATTGGCTACAATGCTCCTTGCGACTTAGAGCGCGATGCAGCCTAAAGATTCTTAAATAATTGTCCAAGAAGTCTTGACCACTCCACAGCCCTCGCTGCGGCGGTACTCGTCGGGGCTCAGCCACCCCGGCGAGCGCTTGATGCGCCCCTCCCGATAGTACGCCAGGTAGGCCTCCAGCCGCTCGCGGAACTCGGCCAGCGAGACGCCCCTCCAGTCCCTGTAGTGGAAGAACTCGTTCTCGGGCCTGCCGAAGAACCCCTCGCAGGCGGCGTTGTCCGGGCTGCAGCCCTTCGCCGACATGGAGCGGACCAGGCCGCGCCGCTCGCACAGCGCGACCCAGCCGGGCCAGCGGCAGCGGGCCCCGCGGTCGCTGCGCACCACGGTGCGCGCCCCCTCGCGCCTGCCGGCCAGGGCGTCGAGCAGCGAGCCGTCGGCCAGGGCCTCGTCGGGCGACGTCCCGACCCTCCGCCCCGCCGGGCGCCCGTCGCAGCAGCCCGCCACGGCGCTGAGGCAGGCCTTGCCGGCCGGGATCCGGAACCCGGCGACGTCGGTGACCCGCAGCTCGTCGGGGGCGCCGGCGGAGAACCGCCCGGCCACGAGGTTGGGAGGGGCCTCGGACGCCTCGCCGGCGTGGGAGCTCCAGCGCCGGCGCCTGCGGGCGTAGGGGACCTCCAGGCCCTCCTCGCGCATGATGCGGCGGACCACCTTCTCCGACGCGCGCGCAGCGCGGCGAGGGCGTCGGGGCGGCCCAGGCGGGCCCGGTGGTACTCATAGGAGCTCTTCGAGATCCTCGAGAAAGCGGTGACCTCTCGGAGGGGCAGGCCTGTCGCCGCGCGCAATCTCTCGCCCAGCTCGCACTTTCTCCTGTTCGAGATCGAACCCGGGTGCGAGCCTGCCCCTTTTAGGTCGTCCAACACCGCCCTGAGCAGCATGTTCTCCGTCATGGCCGCCTCGTAGGCCGCCCTGTCCGGCTCCTCCAACGCCGCCTCCTCCGCATCGGGAGGGGACATCGTAGCAGGCCGGCGTGGAGCTTCTGCGGCGGGCGGCCTGGCGCAGGAGCGGCCCCGCCGCCCCCTCCTCTCGCGGGGAGGCCCGTGCAGGGCCCGCCTCCTCACCGAGTCCGGGCTGGCCCCGCAGAACTCGGCCGCCTCCGCGTAGCCCGCCCCCTCGGATAGGGCGTAGAGCGCCATCTCGACCGTCTCCCTGTCGTACATGCGGACTCCTCTCCGGACCTCGACCCTGGTCCAAGTTTTTGTCCGCACCCCCAAATCTCCGGCTTTGCGGGCATAGCGGCCGAACGAACCGGCAGGGTAGACAGGGGCGCGCCTCGCGAGCGCACTCCGAAGGTTTCTGGCGGAAAACGATGCGGTTGGCTGGGGCGGGCAAGGTTTATCATGGGATGTGCAAGCATCTACCCGAAAGGCGCAACCCCACTCTGCAAAGGCGGCTCATTATGCAACGTATCGGAATCATCGATCTGGGCTCGAACACCGTTCGGCTAGTTGTGTTCGACGTGGAGCGACACTTCGGACGGCGCCTGCGGCCCCATGAGTTCCGCGAGGTGCTGAACGAGAAGACGGTCGCAGGGCTTTCGGCATACGTGGTCGACGGCGTCTTCACCTCGGCCGGCATCAAGCGGGCCGTTGGCGCGCTGGAAGGCCACCTGGTCAGCGCCCGCAACGTAGGGTGCAAACAGATGTACGTATTCGCGACGGCAGTGCTGCGGAACTGCTCGAACAGCAAGCAGGCGGTGCGGGAAATCGAACGAGCCACAAACCTGTCCATCGATGTGATCACCGGCGAGGAAGAGGCGCACCTGGGATTCGTGGGCGCCTCGATCACGCAGCCGTTAGGGGACGGCCTGCTCATCGACATCGGCGGCGGCTCCACCGAGCTCACGCGCATCGAAGGCGGGCGCGACGTCGCGAACACAAGCATCCCCCAAGGCAGCGTGTCGTCCTACGCGCGGTACGTGTCGCTGGTGTTCCCCACGCCGGACGAGCGCGAGGCAATCCGCAAAGCGTTCGCGACCCAGCTCGGCAATGCGCCGCAGCTCGGTCGCAACCTCCAAGCCTACGGCGTCGGGGGCGGAGTGCGCGCGGTGGCGAAGATGGTCGGCTGCATGGCAGGACGCGAGAAGGCGGTCAAGCAGCTGGCGCCCGAAAGCGTCGCCTCCGTGCTGGCGCTGTTGGATCGCGATCCGTCGCAATTCGCGCATCTGGCCGTGAAAGCCGCACCCGACCGCCTGCACTCGCTGGTTCCCAGCGCCATCATCCTGCAAGAATGCCTGGCTGCCGTAGGCGCCGAATCGCTCGCAATGTGCAAGTACGGCCTGCGCGAGGGCTACCTGCTGGAACGCGTGCTGAGCTGACAAGCCGTTAGGACCAACCGCTCGCAGCGTCACGAGCCTCATCCTCTCGCACGCGCTTGCGCCGCTATCTCCGTACAGAGCCGAAGAAAGCAACAGTCCTTGCTTCCACGCCAGAAAAGCCCTGAAGACCGACCTCTTAGACACCATGCGCTATCCGAAAACGCCCTCACGTCCTTGTCTTTCTCGGTTGGCATGAGGGGCTACGCCACGTGTTGCAAGTTACCAAGCTTGCATCAGGATCAAAACCTACCTTTTTCCAAACCGCTCCTGAAAACAGCAGGCGCGCCGACGCAACACAAGAACGAAAGCTGAACGGCACGGCTGCGAACCAGCAGGCGCGCTCTTTCAGTCGCTTAGACTTGCAGCTGACTCTCGCTCTCCACCACGCTCAGGAGCTCTTGGCGGGAATGAACGCCCAGCTTGCGATAGATGGCCTTACAGTGAGCACGCACAGTGTTGCTGGACACCACCAGCTTATCGCTGATGAACGTCACGTTTCGTCCGCGAGCCAGGTACCCCAGCACCTCGGCCTCGCGGGGCGTAAGTTCGAAACGATTGGCAAGCCCGACGCACGCGGCGAGTGCAGAATCGCTCCAAGGCAATTCGCCAGCGGAGGAAAACCCGTGGACCGCCGAACCCGAAGCTTCCATTACAGCGTTGCCTTCGGCGGCCACGGAATCCATTGGCGAGCCGGGCACATCTGCGATGGCCTCGTCGGCTTCGGCACCTGCGTCCGCGCAGGCTCTGTGCTCTTCACCAGCACCATCAACTGAGGCATCCTCGCCGCGGGCACGGCCAAGGGCGCCCTTGAATCGCGTGGACAGCAACACGATTGAAAGTACGTAAATCACCAGCAGTGCCATCATCAACAGCTGCGAGAAACCGAATTCCAACCCATACCCCTGTGCCGATCCGAAGACCTTCCCTAGCCGATTCAGCAAATACACAAATCCTGCAAACAGGCCGTACACCGCCAGCGGGCTCACGTGCCGCACCTGCGCCTCGCGGGCGCACAACAGCATCATCAACATGGACGCTATGGAGAAAATCAGATACGCCACCACCGAAAACGTCAGCTGGTAGTCAAAGCCCAGAAACGGCAGCAGAACGAAACCGGTCGCGACCACGGGAAACGTCACCACGTAGAACAACGCATACCGATCGTCGCGGCGGTACAAATGCCACCACAGCACCCACAAAATCGCCGCCGACGCCATGCGGGCAAGCGCCTTCATCCCGTTGAACGCGTTGGCCGTATCGGCGCCAAAGAACGCGAGCGGCGCGATGCCGCTTGCAAAGCCGAGCGCCGCTATGCACAGCGCCGGCTGCCATAAATCACGCAGCAGCTCTTTCGCTGAGGCGGCCAAGGCAGGGGCGGCGGCTCTCTCTCCCGCATGTTCGCAGGTAGACAACACGGCGTCGGACGCGTCCTGGCTTCGCGCAGGCAAGGCGCTGCAGAACAAAAGAACATCTGTCGAAGAGGCTCCGTCGGACACGCCGCTGCCCGAAGTGCAACGCACATCGCGGCGGCGGGACGAATCACCCAGGAACCTCCCCAAGCTAGCAGCCGACGCCGCCAGACACATAACGAACGCCGCCACGGCCACCACGGCCGAGCTCGCCACCATGACGACGAAAAACGCCGCTCCGGCGAAAAACGTGCCTCCGATGATAGCCTCTGCCGCGCGCCGGGTCTCCATCTGCGAGAACACCAACTGCCACAGCATGAAGAGTCCGGCCGTCGACAGCCCAATAAGCACACCGGCACCTGCAGCGACCAACGGCGCCCGCTCGCCCCAAAGTTCTAGGCCGAGAAACAGCGCTCCGCCCACAGCAGCTGTCAGGGAAAGAACAGCGATAGCGACACGACGCCACAAGAGCGGCGACCGCCAGTCAGAAGGCCATAGCCTGTGCAACGCCCAAGTCCGCCACGCCAATGCGCCTACCAGCAAAAACGCCAGCGGATATACCACTGCTTGGGCCATGTCCGTCGAGCTGAGCGCGACGCCAAGGTCAACGCCCGAAGGAGCAAACAGCAACATACCATTCCAGCCGAGCAGCGATACCATAACCAGGTGGCACGCATAACCGCCCACGTAAGGCCATGCGCCCCGAAGAGTCATCCCGCCTGGTATGTTCTTCGCTGCTGTCACTAGCTCGTCCCGCAATCCATTCCCCTCGGCAACTTCCGTCTTCGGCGAGAAAGCTCCTCCTGGTCCCATTATAGGTCACTGAGCTGTTAATTTCGGGAAAAGCAAACCGGCAACCACTCTGAAATGGGAAAACGTCGAAATACTACCCAAACTAGGTAAGATACGTGACAGTCCTGAAACCCAAAAGACTACCCAGTTTGCGGCATGGTGCAAACAACCGGCTTGCCGTTCAATGGGCTCGTCGGCAAGAACGAATCCGTTTCCAAAGAAAGCCTCGTCGCACGCCGCAGCCGACAATGCGCACGGGATCGACATCGCGGTGCGCAGCGCAACACGCAACGCGGTGCACGTTGTGCAGAGGGAAGCGCCGCGCACGTCGTCCCACGTCAAGGAAGAGAAAGGGATAGCTATGAGCCAATCGATGAACCGTCGCACGTTTCTGAAGGGCGCAACCGTTGGTATGCTGGGAGCTACAGCAGCTGCCACTGGGGTGCTCGCCGGATGCTCGCCGGCAACGCCGCAGAAAACCGAACCCGACCAGCCCGTCAACTCCGACGTAGCCAAACAGCCGGAACCCGCCGCGACCGGCGACGGCGCCAGTGGCGAGTTTTTCATGGACCGTGAGAAATCAGAAGCGGAATGGACGTTCCAAATTGCGCCCGACCCCATCGCCGAAACCGACATCGCCGAAACCATCGAAGCCGAGATCATCGTAGTGGGCGCAGGCACATCGGGACTAGTCACCGCCGTGGCCGCCGCTGAAAAGGGCGCCGATGTGGTGCTGTTCTCCGCTAGCAAAGCCCCTTGCTCGCGCGGCGGTACCAACCACGCCGTGAACAGCAAGATTATGGAACGCGAAGGCCTTCAGCCCTACGACGTGCAGCGCATCTACGAACGCGAACGCACCCTGGCGGCCAACGGACTCGACCAGCGCAAGTGGAGCATCTTCCTAAACCATAGCGAAGAGTCTATGAACTGGCTCATCGACCTCATGGAGAGCAAGGGCATCCCCATGAACATCGAGACGCCGGCGCCGCACTCGCTCTTCGGCGAAGAGGACCCACAGTATATGCCCTACGCTGGCCATGGCGCCTACAGCGACGACCTAGCCGTTGGCGCCGGACAGCCCTTAGTGGTGAACGCGCTGGCCGAGATACTGCAAGAGCTGGGCGGCCGCATCACCTACCAGATGAAAGCCGAACAGCTGGTACGCGGCGACAAACCGAATGGCACCTCGGGCCGAGTGGGCGCTGTCATCGCACGCAACCTTGCCGACAACACCTTCGTGAAATACGTGGGGACAAAAGCCGTGGTGCTGGCCACTGGCGATTTCTCGGCCAACAAGGAAATGATGGCGAAATACTGCCCGTCCATGCTGTCGCTCATCGGCGACGACGCCGGCGAGGATTACGACGTGGGCGCCGCGACCACCGGCCTGTACAAGGGCGATGGCCAACGCATGGGCCTGTGGGTGGGAGCAGCCTGGCAGCACAACGTGCCGAACTGCCCCATGGTGAACGTCCAGCAGGGAACCGCCGCTCAGCCCTATTGCGGCCACTGCGGCCTGGTGCTAAATCTGAACGGCAAGCGCTTCAGCGACGAATGCGCCATCCACTCCTACACCGGCCACGCCGTACTCATGCAGCCCGAAGCCCTGTCCTTCCCCGTGTGGGGCACGAACTATGCCGCAGATAACGCTCCCTGGTACAAGCGCGGCGCCTGGAACGCTGGAGAAATTTCTGTAGAAGACACACTTGCCAGCTGGGATAAGAACGTCGAGAGCGGTCGCTTCGTGAAGGCAAACACGCTCGACGAACTGTTCGAGCAGCTAGGCTTGCCAGCAAACGAAGCGAAGGCGTCCGTGGAGCGATACAACGAGCTGTGCGCCAAGGGCCACGACGACGATTTCCTCAAACGGCCCAGCCAGATGATTGCCGTGGCCGAGGCCCCCTTCTATGGGGCGAAAGTGGGCGGACGCTTCCTCACGGTACTGGGAGGCCTGCGCACCAATCCCGATTTCCAAGTGTGCGAAGAGGACGACACTCCCATCGAGGGCCTGTACAACATCGGCACCATGGTGGGCGACTTCTACAACAACACTTACACCTTCCTCATGGAGGGCCTGAACTACGGTGCCTGCGTAACCTTAGGCCAATACCTGGGCTACTTGCTGGCTGAGAAGTAACGGGGGAGAGTCGCAGAGGGGGGCGGCTCGGCGCCAGCCCCTTTCTGTCCCCTTGAAATAGAGCATCTCTGCGTGCTTTGCCACGGTTTCGCGGCAAAGCACGCAAACCTTCACACGGGCAGGCCCGCCCAATCGCACATGATTCGCGTCCGCCAGAAGGCTTCTGGATCCACCGCAACCGCCGACCCCCGCAGCCCTCATGCGCTCCCAACGGAAAGCGGGGTGCGCGCCCCATCGAGCACGCACCCCGCATCACCCGCCCGAAGGCGTCTTTAGGCCAATGGTCCCTAGGACACGAGCCCCATCAACGTGGCAAGGGCCACGCCCTGCACTTCGGCGTTCACCGTAGCGCCGCCGCCCGGTACGTTCGTGGCGCACGAGCAGCCCATGATGAAGCCGCCTGCGTCCTCCACCTCAGCCAGCTCGCCTACGTTGGCCTGCACCGACACGCCATCGCCCGTAACAACCACCACGTTACCGCAAGCGCAACGCACCGCATAGTCGGGCATGCTGGCACACAAGGCGTTGGCCGCTTTTGCGAACACGCCGGAAATGGTCGCATTCGGGGACACCACGTCCTGGCTGAACGCGAACTCTCCCGAAACGTTGGCCTGCGACACACCTGTCGCCTGCGAAGCCTGCTCGGCCGCAGCGTCCTGCGACACGCCAGGTGCAACGCCTTCGGGGGCCTCAACCGCCATAGCAGTCCCCACGCCGGCTAGCGCAGAGCTCGCCAACACCACGGCGCCAGCGGCAGCGCCGAACCTCTTAGCTGTTTCTTGCTTCATGATGCTTTCCTCCGTTCTTGCCGCCGCGGCCTACTCGACGATCTTGACGATAATCGGCGAAGGAGACATCTGGCACTGGCCGGTTCCGTCCACCGTGTTCGAGTACAGTACGTAGGTGCCGGCCTGCTCGGGCTGCCACTCGATGGTCCAGTGGGTCCAAGACGCGTGGTCGTAGTCGTCGTCGATGTCCACTTCAGTCCAGGTGTTGCCGTAGTCGGCGCTGAACTGAACCTTGTCGACGAAGTGGTCGTCCTCAACCCACACATAGCTGTAGCCTTCCAGCTTCACCGGCTCGCCCAGCTTGAACTCGGCACCGTCGTTGCTGGGGTTGATCCAGCCGGAATTGATGGCACCGCCAGAGTCCCTGTGAACCACGTCGCCCGGATGATCGGTTGGGTAGTCGCCTGCCGGACCGCTGCTCAGGATGTCCCACAGACCCGTCGTACCAGGCTGGTCGGAGAAGTTGATCTCGGTGAGCCACTTCATGTAGAAGCCGCCCATGCGCCCAGGCCAACCAAGCGACGCCGGATAGCCGTCCACCTCGCGCAGCGGCTCGTTCCAGTACTGCAGCACCACCATGCCGCCAGCGTCGATCAGCGCCTGCAGGTCGTAGGTCGCACCCTTGGGCCAATGCCAGTTGTCCTCGGTTTGCCAGTCGAGCGACACCTTGCCGTCCTCAAGGCCACCGCAGGCCTCGATGATGTCGGTCAGCAGCACGCCCTTGATCGGGGCGTTGTGCACCTGATAGCTGCCAATGGTGTTCGCACCGCAGGGGATGCCAGCGACACGCTCGGTCTGAGGCATGGCGTTGAGCTCCTCGTAGGTGAACTCGCGCGGGTTCTTCACGCCGGTCACCTTGAGCGTCCACTGGGAAGCATCCACTTCGGGCACGGCCACGTTGCTCGCCCAGAAACGGTCGTCCTTGTTGGACGGGTCATGGTCGTAGGTGGCCGTCAAGGGCATGTTCGCCTGAGTGACGATGCCGCTCATGTTGCCATTGGGCCAACCGCGGCCAACCAGCCATTCCTGGGTGTCGGGATTGCCCGCGTTCGGGAAGCCGCCGAATTCGCGGCTGTACTTGTAGTAGTCGTACATTACGAACTCGCCAGCAATGTTGATGGCATGGCAGCTCATGCAGTTGCCGTTCTGCTCTTCCACGAACATCTTCGACCCGAAATGACGATTGTGGATAAGGTCACGGATCCACGGGCCGGACGCGTTGGTGCCGTGGTGGCAGCCGAGGCAGTCGCGGATGTTGGCGTTCTTGCCGTAGCCAGGGTCGGACGCTGCCATATGGAACGACAGCATGCTTATATTGTTCGTGGTATCCCACAGATCCTCATGGCAGGCGTTGCACCCGCGGTTGCCGTCGTTGACCCACAGCGTGGTCTGGAAGCTCTCCTCGAATAACCCGGGATCGCTGTCGGTGAAATCATTGAACGTCATGTTCATGCCGTTGGAGGTTGCGGCATCGTCCTTGTTAGCGTCGGTTGCGGAAGCCTTTTTGTCCGAAGCGTCGTCGACAGGCGCCTCGGCGCTGGCGGAAGCCGCGCCGTCGTCCTTTGCCTGAGGCTGCGGCTGCGGCGAACATGCAGCCAACATGCCCCCTCCAACAATCGCGCCGGCGATAAGCACTCCCATTAGCACCTTTTTCGACGGCATCCTCAGCCGCCGCATGCCATGACCTTCCGGTGTCTTGCGCATGGCCTCTCCTTCCCTTCCTCTCGTGTGCTCTTAGGCGGTCCCCGTCTGTTCCGAGGTCCGTCGTCCGGTCGAGCGCCATCCCCCTCCTTTCCCAACCCGTTTGCTGTCTTACGCGCGAAACCGGACGGGGAAACGTTACAAAAGCTGCCAACAATCACCTTTACTAAAAGTTGGTTATCTTTCCCGGCTCTCTGCCGCCTTGCCTTCCGCCTGCGCTTTCTCCCGAAAAATCGACCTGTTACTCCGAATCCGAAAACGTCGAAGGAGGGGGCGCGAAACCTCAATAACCAACTTTTTGGTACCGTCCGTTTGCCACGTTGCCCTATCATGGTCAGCCGAGAGCAACAGCCGCAGACCGCAATGCAGGCGCTCTCAAGCCACCGGCGAACAAAGGGTACAGACATGGCCGAACCCCAGAAGCGCGTCGAGCGCAGCAAAGCTCGCGAGGCAGCCGCCCCGCAAAAGGATTTCGAGCCGCTGGCTGCTTTGCCGAAGCTCGAACGCAAGCGCCTGGGGCTGCTTTTGCTGTCTTCGCTCTGTCTGCTCGTTTCCTTCACGCTCTTTCACGAGGTCGGACGCTTCTACATAAAAGTTGTCCCGAGCACGATGCTTTTCAGCAGCTTCGTGCTCTGCCTCTTTCACTCGCTCGGCGTTCTCCTGGGCGCGCTTTTCATGATCGTCCCGACGACTTCCCGCTGGCTGACCCTGCATGAGAGCGTCTTCCTGCGAATCGCGGGATGGGGACTGGCGGCCTTGTCCGCGGGCTGCCTTTACGCTGTGGCCGTTTCGAAGTCGGCCGCGGGACTGTGCCTGTTCGGCACCTTGGGAAGCGCCGTTTGCACCATGCTGATCGCCCTTCTTGTCTGCCAGCTGCAAGAACTGCCGGTCAGAACCATCGCATACGGGCTCGCCCTAAGCATCGGGGTGTGCGCTTTCGCCAACTACCTGCTGTTCCCCCTTGCAGCCCGAGAGCTTCCCGCCGCGGCGGCGCTGGCGTTCCACGTTGCGACAACCGTGTGCGCCGCCATCTTTCTCTCCCAGCTTGCTCGGACCGGCGATGACACCGCAGGAACCTCGGCCATAGGCGCTGCCTCCCCCTCTCGTGTAGCAGCAGACGACACCCCTCCCGCCGTTGTGGCCAAATCATCCTCGTCAACGACCACAATGGACGACCAAAGCGGCGAAGAAGGGCAAACGGGCGAAAGCGTCACGCAAGGAGGTGGCTGGCCGCACCTCAAGCGAGGGCTTCCGCTGGTCGTGCACCTGCTGGCCTACGGATTTGCCTTCGGCTTGTTGCATGTCACAATCGGCATCTTCGGGCTGCTAGGGCCCGAACGCGATGTGCTTGAACTGGTGGGCACCCTTCTGGCGGCTGTGCTGGTCCTTGCAACCTATGTAAGGAACACGCCCACAGCGCGCGAGGTATGGACGAACATGCGGCGGCTGACGTTTCCCCTGCTCTCGGGATTCGTCATCGCTCCCGCCCTTATGCACAGCGTCGCCGCGTCCGTTTTCGCCGAGGCCGCCACCTGCTACTACGGCTGCCTGTTCGTGCTAGGCTGCATATTCATGATGCGAGAGACCGTAGTGGCGCCCCTGTGCGTTGTCGGCGGCGGCATGGCGTTTCTGAGTGCCGGCCTTGTCGTCGGGTCGATCTGCGGATTCCTGCCCTTCGTCCTCAACCGCACCGACGACCAGCTCCTGCTTTCGGCGTCCATCATGATCGCGTTCGTCGCCACCACCATCGGCACGTTCTGGATAGGCGACGACCACGCGCTGCGAACCTGGTGGGGCCTGCGACGGAACTACACTGCCAAGCAGTACCAGGACCAGCTGATGCGGAAGCGCTGCGAGCAGGTTGCCCGCGAGTTTAACCTGTCGGAACGCGAGCTTGAGGTGCTGCTGCTCCTGGCTCAGGGCCGGCGGGCTGCGCAAATCAAAGACGACCTGTTCATCTCCATCAACACTGTGCGCGTCCACACCCGCAACATCTACAACAAGCTGGACGTTCACTCCGTAAAGCAGCTCACCGACATCGTGGAAAGCGTGGTATTATAGCGCTCCTTCCGCTCCCGCCGCTCCTTCAGCCGCACCAGGCTGCCGGCCCAGCAGCGTCGGATGCCAAGCAGCTGTAACGCCTCGACAAACGCATTCGCCTAAACTTGCAAAAAATGCCTAAAAATGCAAAAATCGCCTAAAGATGCAAAACGATAAGGAGCGCTATGGTCTCTGCTAGCAAAAACCCCTTCACCCCGACTTTCGGAAGAGTGCCCGCCCTCATGACCGGCCGAGAGCAAATACTTGCTGAAATGACGCGCGCTTTCGAAAGCGGACCGGGCAATCCAAACCTCTCAACCATTTTCGCCGGCGCACGCGGCACGGGCAAAACCGCGCTGCTGCTCCACCTTTCTCGCGTTGCGCAGGAACAGGGATGGATCTCCGTCAATGTCAGCTGCATTCCCGGAATGCTCGAGGATATTGCGCAACAGGCCTACGAAGCTGCCGCGGATCTGGTCGACCCCTCCGAACACGCACGTCTTCGAAGCGTGACGATTGGTTCGGTAGTGGGCGTAGAATGGGATAACCCCGAAGTGCCAGCGGGAAATTGGAGGACTCGCATGTCGCGCCTGCTCAAGGCGCTCAACGCCCAGGACATCGGACTCGTTATAACGGTTGACGAGGTGCAGCCGAACTTGGACGAGATGATTCAACTCGCCTCTGTGTATCAACACTTCGTCGGCGAAGAGCGAAAGGTGTCCTTGCTACTCGCAGGTCTCCCTGGCAAGATGTCATCCCTGCTCAGGAACGAATCAGTTTCGTTCCTGCGCCGCGCGAACAAGCACACGCTCAGGCCGATTGCCGACGAGGAAATCGCCATAGGCATCCGCTATACCGTTGAAGAGGGTGGTCGCACGATACAGGCCCCAGCCATCGAGGCAGCCGTGAAAGCTAGCGAAGGGTTTCCCTACCTCATGCAGCTCGTCGGTTTTCAAAGCTGGGAGCAGCGACCCCATGCAGACGAGATTACTCTCGACGATGTCAACCTCGGCGCAGCGATGGCCCGCAAGAATTTCGTCGAGCGCGTACTGGAAGCAACCTACTTCGACCTGTCCCCCAACGACGTTCGTTTTCTGCAAGCCATGCTTGAGGATCCTGAAGAAAGCCGGCTCGCCGATATTGCTGAGCGTCTGGGCGAGGCGAGCAACTACACTAGCACCTACAAGCGGCGCCTGATAGAACAGGGCGTCATTGGAGAGAGAGGCCCGTCGTTCGTGGCCTTCGAGCTCCCCGGCTTCCGAGACTACCTTGCACAGAAGTGCGGCCCGCTGAGCAAGTAGGGCGCCTTCCCGCTTGCATGCAGCCGAAGACGAGGTGGCGGCATCCTCTCCCTTTGCCTGTCTCAATCTGGCCGCCACCCCTTCCCCGCGTTTCCTGCCGCTCCTTCCGCTCCTTCCGCCGCTGGCGGCGCTTCGCATTGGTGCTGTCCCCAATGATCAAGTTGACGGTTGTGCAGCGCACAAGCGGCTTTTCTACCAACTCGTCTGACCAGGCATTATGCAGTGTTTTACCAGCTCACAAGCTTGTCGGGTTAATGCACGAGTTGCCGGTTGTGCGGCGTGCAACCGGCAACCCGAGCGCATCGCCAATCCCTATCTCAGGCGCTCCACGGTGTCGATGAGGTCCTGCTTGGTGTGAACGCCTGTTTTCTGGTAGATGCCCTTCACGTGCGACTTCACCGTCTCCTCGGTCACCACCAGCTCCTTCGCAATGCGAGCGCGAGAATAGCCGCGGATCAGCAGCAGGAACACGTCGGTTTCCCGCGGCGACAACGCGAAGCGCTCCGCCGCTGCCTTGTAGCTCTGCTCCGGAAAGACGCCGTCCTCGTGAACCGGAGTCTCGGACGCCGGGCGCACTCCCTCCCATCCTTCAGCGGAAAACGCAATCCCCTTCGAGAACACCGCGAACAGCACCGTCCCGAAAAGCGCCAGGCCCGAGGCTATCTGCAGGTCGAAGGTCGGGGCCATAAGCGACATAGCGTCGGCGCTCAGCACGAACCCCACCAGCTTGCTCGCCTGCATGGACGCAAGGCCGCAGGCAACCAGCCACACCGACGACGCCCCCTCGCGCCCCGCGAAGAACACCCAAAGCGACCACAGCACGATATAGATGTACTCGTAGCCGAACCGGTAGGCCGCCGTGCCTGCCAGCGACCACGCGCCGGACAGCGGGAGCAGCAGAAACCCCAGCGCCACAAGGGGCAGCGCAATCCGATAGGCCAAGCTTCCGAAATCTTCCTTCCTTCGGGAAACCGCGAAGTACGCCCATACGCACGCGGCCATGACGAAGGCCATGCCAACAACAAGCCGCACGCCGTCCGCGTCCGGGCCGCCGTCCGTCGCGGCGAACCCGCGCATGGCGCCGAACGAGAACCCGAAGAACAGGCCCAAGGCCAGCACGTCCTTGGGAAGTCCGGGAGAATCCTGCCCCTCATGATTGGTCCTGGACAGCAGCAGCATGCTCCGCGACACCTGCGATCGGTACAGCACAAGCTCCATCAGCGGAAAGGCCAGCACGAGCACCTGGACCCACCCTATCGGGAGGAGTCCCAAGGCAATATGAGCGAGCGCCGCCAGCCCGCTGGACGCTGCGAAGTACACGGCGCAGTCCCTGGTACCCAGCGCCACCAGCGTCTCCCCCCACAGCAAGAGGAACATTCCCGCGCCAGCGCCGGTGAGCAGCCCGGCCATCACCTCGACCAGCGCCGTCGGGTTCCCGAACAGAACAGACACGTAGCGCGACGCAAGAAACGTGCCCAAGAACATGAGCAACGCAGCAACAACGGCCACGCCTTCCCGTTTGAACAGCGCACGTCCGCCTTTGTACCACGTAGCGAAACCCGTCAGCACGAGAGCGTTCGCACCGAGCGAAAGCGTATAAAGCGGATCGGGCAGAAGCGCGAAATCGACCAGGTTGCCCGTAGGGGTGGCGAAAAGCGAGCCGGTGAACATGAGCCATCCCCAGGCCACATGCACGGCATTCCCCACCAGAACACGCCATACCACCTTGCCGTCTAAAACAGAAAGCCCCATCCCAGCTCACCCCTTCTTCCGCTGTGCTCCATTGTACGGAAGCAATCACCCGCGCTACCCGGGGAATCCTCCCCCATTTCGGGGGGAAGTTGGCTTTTCGCGATGATTTCCCCCGCCGCGGGGAAAGCAGGGGGGCGGCATCCTCTCCTACCATCAGGCCAGAGCGGCACCAACTTCGGGGAGGGCGCCGCATTCAAAGAATCTGGGGCGCGGAAAGAAACACCACTCGCAAAGCGCCTCGGCCTGAGAGAAGGAGGGATCAACCATGTTGAATCGCAGGGACTTTCTGAAAGGTTCCGCATTCGGAATCGCTGGAATCACCGGAGCCGTGGCGCTTGCCGGATGCGCCAGCGCGCCGCAAGGACAGCAGAGCGCCGCGCAAAACCCGACAGACGCAGGCGCCGAAGAGCGCACAGGCCTGCAAGCTACCGCCGAGGCGGCGCAGAACACCGAAGCGCGCAAGGTGTCGCTGGTGGAGTTCGAAGCGGACGTTGCTCCCAAGGTCACCGAAACCAAGGAGTGCGACATCGTGGTGCTGGGCTCGGGCGCCGGTGGTCTGGGGGCCGCGGTGAAGGCCGCGCAGCTGGGCGCCAAGGTCATCCTCCTGGAAAAGGGCAGCGAACTGGGCGGAAGCACCAACGGCACCGAGGGCATGTTCGGCTGGGGCAGCTCGCTTCAGCACGAGACCGACGGTGTGGAGCTGCCGCTGGTGGCCGAACTCATCCAGGACGAGCTCACCTATTCCAACTACCGCATCGACGCGGCGCTTTGGAACCGCTTCATCAACGCATCGGGCAAATCCGTGGACTGGCTGCGCGACCTGGGCTACCAGTTCGACCGCGTGGACGTGTACAAGGGCCAGATCAGCGCATTCAAGTGCTACCACTGGTGGGCCGAAGAGAAGGGCTCCACCATGATCGCCCACCTGGCCGACGTCGCCGCCGGCCTGGGCGTCGAGATCATCACCCAAGCCCCCGGAGTGGCCCTCATGACCGAAGATGGCAAGGTGGCCGGCGCCTACGCGCACAACGTTGCCGACGACAGCTACTTCGCCGTGAAAGCCAAGGCCACCATTGTGGGCACCGGCGGATTCGGCCTGAACAACGCGCTCATCGAGCAGCTTACCGCCTGGGACATGACCTACGGAACCACCCGTTCCACCGGCACCGGCGACGGCGTCATCATGGCCGAGGACGTGGGGGCGGGCACCTACATGACCTCCATCCTGCCGCGCACCGCCGTGGAGGGCTACACCGTCTACGACGAAATCGCCATCGGCTGCTGCGACAACCCGCTGCTGTTCGTCAACGAGAACGGCGACCGCTTCATGAACGAGGGCACCTACGTCACCAGCTACATGGCGCTGTACGTGAACTCCATCATCAGCCAGAAGCACGCCTACACCCTGTTCGACCAGGCCATGATCGACCGCTTCATGAGCGGCGAGGGCATCCTCAGCGGCTGGCGCAAGTACAAGGCCGGCGCGCAGCTTCCAGAATTCCAGTCGCAGCTGGACGAATGCCTGTCGTCGAAGCGAGGCAACGTGTTCAAGGGCGACACCGTGGAGGACCTTGCGAAAGCCATGGGCGTGGACCCGGCGAACCTGAAGGCCACGGTCGATCGCTACAACAAGCTGTGCACCGACGGCTTCGACGAGGACTTCCTGAAGGGCGCCGAATTCCTCATCCCCGTGCAAACCGGGCCCTTCTACGCAGTGCGACAGGATCCGTCGGTCACCAACACCATCGGCGGCTTGGACGTGAACTACAACAACGCCGTGGTAGACGTGAACGGCGAAGCCATCCCCGGGCTGTACTGCGTGGGCGTTGACGCTTGCAAGCTATACAAGGAGACCTACAACTACGCCATGTCCGGCGGCCTAGTAGGATACTGCCTGTACAGCGGCCTAAACGCCGCCGAACACGCCTACGAAGAGGCGCTGGCATAAGAGTACGAACTAGGCGTGTACGAGAGCGCGCACCCCGCCACGCACTGCGACGAAAAGCTCGCGCCGGCGAATGAAAGGCCCGCACCTCCCTCTCTCCGAATCCGTAAGATGGACTCTCCGTGGGAGGTGCGGGCCCTCTCGATAATCGAGTTGCCTGTTGTGCGATGTTTTCCCGTGCCGCAGCGCCCACAACCGACGGCCTGCGGCGCACAACGCTCTAGCGAGCCGAGTTCGCCGGGGCTATCCACGACGCTTCGGGGCGCGCGATAAGCCGCGCGTTGCTGTAGGCCCACTCAAGCGTCAGGCAGGTGCGGCCCGCGTAGTAGCCGTTTTCGCGCTGAATCGCCAGGGCAATCTCCGGCTCGTCCGACGTCAGGCACAGCGGCAGCAACAACTGAATGCGCCCGTTGTAATACTGAGGAACCGCCAGCATGTAGTTCGCCGCGGCGCGCCGTTCGGCCTCGCTTACGGCGCCTTCGAACACGCGATGGAGCAGAAAGGACTGGTCGTCGCCTCGTAGCGCCTCCGGTATGCGCTCCAAATTGCGCTCGTCGCCCAGGATGTGGTCCACGTTCACGCGGATGGGTAGGCGATAGTCGTAGATAAGATCGGCCGGGTTGTCGGTGAAGCGCACGCGCTGAGGCAGCTCGGGGATTTCGTTCAGCGCATGATCGCTGGTTTTGAAGAACCCTTCCAGAAACCAAGGCTGCGCGTTCTCGCGCCTGTTGGGAACGAACAGCGCGTAGATGCTCTCGTAGCGATCGGTGTACAAGCCCGTGTCGAAGCACGCGTACTCTTCCGTCTGCAGCAAATACGGGGCCCGCCCTCGCCGAGGCTCTCTTTGCGATTCTGCAGTTGAGCAGCGCGTTTGAACAGGAAAATGACGTAGTTCTTCAGAATGCTCAGGCCGGGACCCCAGTCCTCATCTGCAGCCAAGGCCGCCAGCTCCTCGTTTTTCGGCTCGTAGCAGAACGCAAACTCGTAAAGCTCGTCGGTAACGGCCATAGCTCGATGATCCTTCCTGTCGCTGGGCACCCAGAGGGGACACGCGCGTTGCTCCCTTCTAAAATCCATTTCGCAAGCGCTCCTGTCAAGCCCGAATCTTGCATGTCTCCCCGTAACGGGCAATCGATCTTCTTCTGCTTCATGGAGAAATGCGCCTACTTGCTCTCAGCTATGACGCTTGCAAGCCCGTGCTGCTACCCTTCTGAAGAAGAGATTTCACCCCACACCGCGCACCCGAAGGAGGGCCATGTCCACCATCGCGAACGTCATCTGGATTATCTTCGGCGGCCTGGCTACGGCTATTTGGTGGTGCTTCATCGGTCTCATTTTCACCATCACCATCGTGGGCATTCCGCTGGGACGCCAGTGCTTCAAGATGGCGGCGCTCACCCTGGCGCCCTTCGGCAAGACGGTCACTTACGGCGGCGGCGCGCCCTCGCTCATCGCGAACGCGTTCTGGGTGATTCTAGCCGGCATTCCCATGGCTCTTGTTTACGGGCTGCTGGGTGTGCTGTACTCCATCACCGTCATCGGCCTGCCCGTAGGCCTGCAGTGCTTCAAGATGGCCAAGCTTTCCCTGCTGCCCTTCGGCGCCGTCGTGCGCTAACCGACCAGCTCGTTGCGGCCCGGCGCCATTGGCAGGCGTTGGCAGAGAAACGTCTTCCGCGACACAGCTCTGGTAGAAACACCCCTGGCGGCGCATTCTTTGGCAGAAACGTCTCTTGCGACGATCGCAGCGGTAGAATCGTCGTTCTCGCGCCATCAAATTGGCAGGATCGTCATTTTCGCACCCTTAAATTGGTAGAACCGTCGCCTATTTTTCGGCGACCTGGGGAAACGCTTTTGAAAGCGACGATTCTACCAATTCGGGACCGCAAAAATGACGGTTCTACCAATCTGGGAACACAAAACGGCGGTTCTACCAATCCGCACAACAAAGCGAGCCCCCGGAGAATCCCGAGGGCTCGCTTATCGTAAACAGCTCGCTGCCGTACCTTCCGCAAACGACTCGCTGCCGCACCGTCCGCAAGTGGGTCTCCACTGCGCCTTCCGCAAGCGAGTCGACCTTAGCGGCTCGACCTTACGCCTTCTTCGGGAAGCGAACGAGGAAGCCGGCCACGCAGCCTACCAGGCAGATCACGGCCACAACTGCGAACATGGTAGCGTAGGTGCCGGTAGCGTCGAAAACAGCGCCTGCGATAGTGGGCACCAGGCCCGAGAACAGCGACAGCAGAAGAAGCACCGTGCCGATGATCTTGGGGAAGTTCACAATGCCGAAGTAGTTGGCGAAGGCCGTCGGCATAACGGAGGTGTTGCCGCCGAAGCCCAGTCCCAGCAAGATGTAGTAGACATAGAGCATGACCACGTCGCCCGGCTGAGCCAGGAACGCGCACAGAGCACCGATAGCCGTGAGCAGTGCGCAAGCGCCCAGGATGCGAGCCGGCTCGATACGGTCGGCCAGCGGAGCGATGACCAGGTTCACCGCCACGGCAGCAATGCCCTGTACGGCCACGGCACCAGCGATAACGCCCGTGTCGATGCCCAGGCCGCCGAAGTGCAGCACGCCGGAGGACACCGCCATGTTCAACGCCACGAAGATGGAAAGCGCCGCTATCAGAAGCAGCCAGAACGCAGGGGTCTTGAACGCCTGACCCTGGGTGAGCGACGTCGGATTCTTGAACACGCCCGCCCGCTTGTCGGCCAAAGCAGCAGCCTCAGCCTCGGTAGCCGGCGACTCCACACCAGCGCCAGCAGCCCCAGCGCCCGCAGCCACAGCGGCAGCCTTCTCAAGCTCAGCCGCGGAAAGCCCGTCGGGATTCTGACCCATATCGGAGGGCTTGTTGCGCATGAACAGGAACGCCACCGCCAACGAAATAACACCCATTACCGAGATAAGGAAGAACCCCATGGGCCAGTTCCCTTCGGCGCCGATGGCCGCGTTGGTGATCAGCGGGAACGAGAACGCCACCACGCCGCCGAGACCCATGGTCACCGCCATAGCCAGACCACGTTTCATAACGAACCAGTTGCCGATGGTCGTCTGCGTTGCCACCTGCCCGCCCAAGGTGCTGGAGAAGCTCAGCAGCACGCCGAACAGCACGATGTAGGCCGCAGTGCTCGCCCCGGCGAAGAAGCCCAGCAACACGCCCGTCAGAATAATGAGCGCCGACGAGGCCAGAAACGCGTTCTTCGCCCCGTACTGCCCCACGAACTTGCCGATCAGCGGCCCGGGCAGGCCCTGCATCAGGATAAACACGGTGAAGCCGATGCCGATCATCGTACGGTCCATGCCCACCGTAGGATCCAGCGCCATCACCGGAATGGTAATCTGCGCCGCCGCCAAGCCGAAATTGCCCAGCAGCGCATACAGCACCGCCGTAGCCACAACAACCTTCCAACCGTAGAACTTCTTCTCGGTCATTACGGTATTCCTTTCATCAGCACCCCAGGTCAACCCAAAGGCGCATGCCGTTTACATGTCCAGGTTCAAATCCACCGGATACATGGGGAACATCTTCACCTTGCGGGCGCCCTTGAAGAACAACACCGTCCACGCGGCAATGCCCACGGCGCTGGCAGCCCACGCAACGGCCGCGAGTGCAACCGCCGCCGACGGCACCACGAATACCAGGGCCAAGCACACCACAGGCACCACAGCGCCCGCAGCCAGCCAGGTCGCGAACGGCCCGCGATAGGGCTCCTCCATGACGTCCACGTTCACGCCGTAGCCAACGCTGCGCATGCGAACCACGTAGGCGGCCTGTACAATCACGCAGACCACAGTGCTCACCAGGGCGATCACCACGAACATAGTCGGCACCAACCCGGCCGCGGCAAGCCACAGCACCGCCACGCCGATGGCGCCCGCCTCCAACGCCGTCAGCAGGAACAGCACCAGCACGAAAGGAGTGTTCCACGCCGGGCGCGACCCCATCTGGTAGGCCAAGCCCGTGCACACCAGGAACGCTCCAGCCAGAATCGCGGTTACCGCGCCCACGAACGCCGTCGCCACGCCCAGGTCGAACAGCGTGCCGTTCAGCGCGCACACCAGCAGCGCCACGCCCAGAAACGGCGTGATGAGCGCTTCCTGGGTCAGGTGCGACTTCAGGTTCGAGAACGCGTTGAAGAATCGCTGCGGACGTTGCAGGTGGAAGACGGAAGCGATGCCTCCCACGGCCAGCAGCGCCAGCGTGATCCAAGCCACCACAGACAGCGGCACCGGGGAGCCCGCATACACTTGCCCGACAAAGGCGCAGATGAACAAACCCAGTCCCACGCGCTGGCAAACGGTGGAGATAACTAGCGGCCAATGGATTTGCATAGCGTCTCAGCTCCTTTCCGCGGGAGCAGGTACACCACAGAGGGCTTGTTCCCAAATTCGGGATGCACCCGGTAGGCGCGATCCTCGTTGTCCTTCAGAATCTGCGACACCCGGCTGTCAGGATCGTTCAGGTCGCCAGCCACACGGCAGCCCGTCGTGCAGGTGTAGGCGCACATGGGCTGCTCGCCCTTTTCCAGACGGTGCACGCACAGAATGCACTTCTCCACGGTCTTCGTGTTGGGGTTCAACGTACGCGCCTCGTAGGGGCAAGCCCAAATGCAGTACTGGCAGCCGAAGCAGAGGTTGGCGTCCACCAGCACCACGCCATCGTCGGTCTGATAGGTAGCCTTCGTGGGACACACGCTGATGCAGCTGGGGTTTTCGCAATGCATGCACTGGTTGGGGAAGTAGAACATCTCCAGCGCATCGGGATAGGTGCCAATGGGGCCCATGCGGTACACCCGCTCCCAGAACACGCCCAGATCGACGTTGTTTTCCATCTTGCACGCAACCGCGCAAGCTTGGCATCCCGTGCATTTATCCAGGTCGATGACCATTCCGTAATGCTTTTCCGCCATGGCTACTCACCGCCTTCCTTCTTGACGATGCGACAGAGCGTGCTGCGCAAGCCCGGCGTCATGAAGTCGTCGCTGTAGGCGCGCGAGCCGGTGATGACGTTGGCGTTGCACATGTCGTCGGGATAGTCCGGCAGGTTCAGCTCCTTGCACCCTTGCCACCAGCCGTGGGGAATGACGCACACCCGCGGGTCCAGGCCGTCGGAAGGCCGCGCCTTCATGGTGATGCGACCCGTGGGCGATTCGATCCACACCCATTCGCCGTATTCGATGCCCAGCTCCTTGGCCACCGAGGTATGGAAGATGACCTGGGGCTCGGGAACAATCTCGCGCAGCGTGGGGATGCCGCGGTAGGCCGAATGGTAGTAAATCGGGTACCGGCGCCCAGTGATAGCCGTCAGCGGGTAGTCCTTGGCCACTTCGGGGGTGGAGTACACGCTCTCCTTCGGCTCGTTGGCCCCGGGGAAGGGGCTACCGCCTGCCACCAGGTTCACCACGCAGTACAGCTCCACGCGGCCCGAGGGCGTGGCGAATCCGTTCTGCTGATAGTTGCGCGAGGGGGTGGGCTCCAGGTGATGAATCCAGTTGTCCTTCAGCTCGTCCCAGGTCACACCCGCATGAGTCTGCTCCAGCTGCCAGTCGAAGAGCTCCTCGTCGGTTTCCCAAGGCCACCATTCTGGATTCAGGCGATTGCCCAGCGTGCGCCAGAACCACACGTCGCTGCGGCGCTCGTACAAGGGGTCCACGGCCCGCTGCTGGGCGAACACCCACTCGCTGCATACCTCGTCGGCCAGGTAGTCACGCTCGGTCCAGTGGGTGGACGGCAACACCAGATCAGCCAGCTCGCAGGTGGGCGACATGTAATAGTCCATGCACACCAGCAAATCCAGGCTCATGAGCGCCTTGCGGACGAACTTCGTGTCCTCCGACCAGGAAAGCGGGTTTCCCTGCACCATGATGTATCCCTTGATGGGGTACGGCTCACCGGTGATCATGGCGTTGAAGATCATGTTGGTGTTGCCCGAACCGTTGAGGTAGCCCGGGGACCGATCGTCGACCATACGCAGCTCGGTGGCGCTTTCGGGGCTTGGGCCCGACAGGGTGAACATCTGGGTCCAGAACGGCATGGACAGATTGCCGCCCTTCTTCTCGAAGTTCCCGCACAGCGCAATGATCATGAGGATCAGCTGGATGGTGTCCTTGCAATTGGTCTGCTCCTCGACCCCTTGGAACACGTTGATGGTGGCCGAGGGGGCAGTGGCGTAGGTGCGTGCCGAATCGCGAATGACGTCGGCGGGCACCCAGCACAGCTCCGACGCCTTCTCCGGCGTCCACGGCTCAACCAGCAGCTTCAGGGCGTTCCACACCGTGGTGACCGGGGCTTCGCTGCCGTCGGCCAGCTTCACCATGCCGCGGTAGTCCATGTCCTCGTCCACGCCGGGGGTATGGATGTCCACCATAGTGCCCGTGTTCTTGTCGAACACCAGCATACTCTGCGGATTGCCCTCCGGGTCGAGCAGCTGCGCGTTCAGCGGAACGTTGGGGCCTTCGATAAGGAGCATGGCCGCGTTGGTGTGCTTCTTCGTGAACTCGTGATCGTAGAGGTCCTCGCCGATGATGACGTTCAGCCACGCCATGGCCAGATACGGGTCGGAACCGGGACGCACGCCCACGAAATAATCGGCCTTGGCCGCCAGCGGATGCTCGAAGAAGGGGTCGATGACGATGAGCTTCGCCCCGCGGTCCCGACTACGCCCTATCTGTCCCGAGCAGTACGTGGCCTCGGTCCATACCGAGTTCGCTCCCCAGAACACGATGCAATCGGCGTTGTCGAAATCGCAGCCGTCGAAGATGCTGAAGCCGCCGGTCTGCACGACGGACTGCACCATCATGGGCACAAGGCAGATGTTGCCCGGCGCCTGGCTGTGATGCACCCGTCCCCCGGCGTTGCCCATGCGAGCCGTCCACTGATTCGTGCCGCGACCAGTTCCCTGACCATAGGCGATGGTCTCTGCGCCGTACTCGTTGGTGAGCGTCTGGATTCTGTCCACGAGCCAATCGAGGGCCTCGTCCCAGGTGATGCGCTCCCAATCCCCCGCACCGCGCTCCCCCTTGCGGCGCAGCGGCCAACGAAGTCGCTCGGGGTCGTAGAGAATCTTCGTGGCCGACAGGCCCTTTCCGCACAACCGGCCTTGGCTGCGCGGGTCCTCCGGGTTGCCCTTCACGCTGACCAGGGTGCCGTCCTTGTCTACCTCGCACAGCACGCCGCACTTGGCATGGCATTCGAAGCAGTTCGTCTTGACGATCTTCCCCCCGTCGGGCAACGGGATCTGCGAATTCATCCTTCCTCCTCTCGTCGGTTGCCCACTTGACTTTGGGCCTGCGAGCGGAAGGACGCACTCCGTCTGCCCTAGAGCGCAGGTCCGCGAAGGCGCAGGCCCATGGGGTCATTGTGAAAGGGGGAAGAGCTGCGGGCAAACAGCAAGCCGCGGCGTTCCCACAACAAATTACTGTAGGTAAATGCCTAGATAAACAGGCCTTTTCGCTTAACGATGGCACGAAGTTTGCACGCCTGTACACAGCAGCCGCAATCGGTGCAGCGCCCGGGGTCGATGACGGCCTTATGGCTCTCGTCCTCGCTCATAGCCCCCGCCTCGCACACCTTCAGACAGCTTCCGCACGAACGGCACAGCTTGGGATTCACCTCATAACGCCACAGCTTCATCCGCTGCCCCCTCTCCTGGACGACGCTCCATGTAGGAGGCGCACGACGTGGCCAAATACCGCTCGAGGAAATGAGCGAACATCTCAGCCGAACTGCCCGAGGCTGGCGTTCCCAAAACACCCAGGCTGAAGGTAACCGACTCCTTAATGGGAACCGCGGCCGTTCGCAGGTCGGGCTGCTCCATGAACGCGGACAGCGAATCCGTGAACGTAACCGCCTCCCCCGAAGCCACCGCCCGGCCTATCATGGCCAGGTTCGACGTGCGCAGCAGCACGTTGGGACGACCCCCACCCAGCATGTGCCCCACCAAGCGAGCGAGGAATTCCTCGCCATAACAGGCAAGCGGGGTGGCCGCCAAATCCGCCGGCGTCACGAAATTCTTGCTCGCGAAAGGATGGTCCGCCGAACAGGCCACCATGAGTTCGCACTCCACCAGCGGAGTGAAATCGTTGCGCACCCGGTAGGCGATGCGTTCCATGAACGGCGATATGGCCACCAGATGCAGCACGTCGGCATCGTCGCGATCGTAGGACCGCACGATATCGAACAGGCTGCGCTCGATGATGCGGGGGCGATTGCCTGCCGCCATCGTTTCGTACTCCTGGAACAACGTGTCCAGGCGATTCACGACGAAGGGGCTGGCTATCACCGTAAGAGGCTCGTCGCCCAGGCTGCCGCTGCCCAGCGCCGCCGCGATCTGCATGCGCCGATAAGCACTCAGCGCCACAGCTGCCTCGCGAGCCACCGCCCTGCCCGCCGCCGTCAGCTGCAACCCGCTGGGCGTTCGATCGAAGAGCCGAGTTTCCAACTCGGTTTCCAGGCTTTTTACGATGGATGAGGCCCCTTGCTGCGAAATGAAATGCTGGCGCGCTGCGTGCGAAATGGAGCGATGCTGGGCAACGCTCAAGAACAACGACAGCGATTCCACGCGCATAAAAGCCCCTTTCCGCAGATGCGGGTTATTCCATCATGCCCCTTCGATGCGGAACTGACTCACGCCAGCGAACCCGCGCCGCCTCAGCCACCCTCAGCCCGCGCCGCGTCGGCCACACTCGACTCGCGCCGCCTCAGCCACCCTCAGCCCGCGTCTCCTCGACCTCCCCAACCCGCGCCGCCTGCACCGCTTTTGGCAGAAACGTCATTTTCGACATACTAATTGGTAGAATCGTCGCTTGCAAAACCTTTTCCCCAGGTCGGCCAAAAATAAGCGACGATTCTACCAATCCAGTACCGCGAAAACGACAATGTTGCCAGTCCGGAGCCGCAGAAACGGTGGGGGCCCGCCGCCATGGCCTTAAAAGTGGCAGTACCGTCACTCCAGAGCCGCAGAAACGACGGTGCTGCCAGTCTTGCAACGCCAAAACAACGTCTCTACCACTCGGCTGCCTCCAATTGCGCGAAACGAGACGCAGACCTAGAATGGGTGATCGCAAACAAGGACCCGACCAAGGCGTACATTCATGACCGGCGACAAAACTTACGATCGCACCGACGACACGATTCGCAGCAAAGCCGCTGCTTCCGCTTCTTCCTCCGAGTGCGCGAACGAACCTCGTGCACAGAAAGGGGAACCCTCAAAGGAGCCCCTGCTTTTCCTGTACGCCAACCTGTCGGCTGCTCGGCGGCGCGTCTGCTACGGTTTGCTGGTGCTGCTGGGTTTTTCGCTGGGGTGCTCGGAGTTCGTGGTCATCGGCATCGAGCCGGAGCTGGCCGAGGCCTTCGACTGCAGCCTGGCACGCGTGGGCGACCTCATCAGCTGGTTCGCCCTTTCCTACGCCATCGCCACACCGCTGCTGGCCATCTTCACCAGCCAGTTCCGCAGATCGTCGCTGCTGGCGGTGTATCTGTTCGTGTTCGTGGTGGGCAACCTCGTTTCCATGGTGGCCGAAAGCTTCGAGCTGCTGCTGGCGTCGCGCGTGCTCATGGGCGCCGTGGCCGGACCGCTGCTGGCCGTGGGCACCACCTATGTGCCCGACCTGCTGGGGCCGAAGCACTCATCCATGGGCATCTCCGTGGTTTACGCCGCGTTTTCCATTGCCCTTGTGTTGGCCACAAGCGCTGGCCGATTCATCGCCGAGTACCTGACCTGGCATATCGCCATGGAGGGCGCTTTCGCCTTCGCGCTGATCACCGCCATTCTGCTGCGCTTCATCATGCCGAAGAGCGCCCATGGCTCCGACGGCGTTGCCTCCCCCGCCAACCAGCTGCGACTGCTGAAAGAGCCCGCTGTGATTTTCGGCGTGCTGATTTTCCTGTTCGGCATCGGTGCTGTGTACACCTTCTACGGCTACGTAGCTCCTTACCTGGAGACCACCCTGGGGCTGAGCGCCGCGCAGTCGGGCGGTGTGCTGCTGGTGTTCGGCTGCATCTGCTTCGTGTCCGATATCCTGTCGGGCGTCATCGACCTGCGGTTCGGCATGAAGGCGCTGCCGCCCATCTTCGTTGCGCTTGCCGCCGCACTGTTCGGGCTGTGGCTTGCCGGCGCGAATGCGGCGCTTGCGGTTGCCGCCACGTTCGTCATCGCGCTGCTCATGTACTCGTTCTCCATCCCCTGCATCACCATGTTCATGGACGTAGCCCGCCGCAAACACCCCGGTGCCCTCATCCTGGCGGCGTCGGTGGAGCCCACGTCGTTCAACATCGGCATCTCCTTCGGCACCGCAGCCGGCGGTCTGGTGGTAACGAACCTGGGCCTGCAGGCGGTCGGGCTCGTGGGCGGCATCTTCGCGTTGCTGGCCTGCGCATGCTCGGTGGCGGCCATCGTTTCCTGGCGGAAGATCAGGGCGCTCACAAGGTAGCGTCGCGAAGCGGACGTTCCCACGGAGGACGCAACTCTATCGGCGGCGTCCGCTTCGCCCCGGGCGCCTAGCGGAACGATTCGTACAGGTCGATGAGCTCCTGCTTCGACCCCACTTCCAGCTTGCGGTAAATATGGGTGGTGTGGGTCTTCACGGTACCGGTGGTCACGAACAGCGCGTCGGCGATGTAGGGGCGACTGCGGCCGTGGGCCAGGTAGGCGAACACCTCGGCCTCGCGGGTGGTCAGGCCGTAAGCCTGGGCGAATCGGTCGAGCCGGTCGCGCTCAAACACCTCGGGGTCGCCCGGCTCCTCGGAAGCCGGCGCAACGACAGGGGGTGCGCTCGCGGGCAAGGACGTATCGGCTGGGGCTGCGGAAACTTCCGTGCGCGAAAACGCCTCGGAGGCAGATGCGGAAACCAGCGCCGGAGCTGGCTCGCGGGTCGTTCCGTCGATCTCGTCCCCCAGGTCGGCTTCGTCGTCGCCGGGCTCCGCCTCCGCGCCGGCGCCCATCTTCGTGCGAGAAAGGAACAGCTCCTCGCTGCGGCCCACGTGGCTCGTCACCATGTAGAACAGCACCAGAATGCCGAACCCGCAGGTAAGAGGCAGCATCAGCGATTCCTGGCGCGCAAGCTCGTACACCACGCGGCCCGCCAGAGAGCCCGCCAACACCACGCCGGCGACCACCGCCTGCCCCACGCTGAACGAGAACAGCGGCGCCATATCGAACCGCTGCGTGCTTCTGGTCATAATTACGTAAATCATAATCTGCAGGAACAGCGAGCATCCCTGGGCGAAGGCACCGCCCACCACGAAGCCTAAGCGCCCGAATACCAGCAGCACCAACAAGCCGAACACGGTTAGCGTGACCATGATATGGTACATGCTTCGCACCGAGAGGGAGTTGTGCTCGCGCAGCATCGCCAGCGAGGTGAGCACGCACACGATTGCCACCACCCACGCCCCGTTGTGGAAGATGTCGCCCGCGCTGCCCCGGGTCATAGTGGTCAGCAGCGAAGCCACCAGAGCACCCACGAACGACGCGGCAACCAGCACGCTCACGGCTCGCCAGGGAATGGCGCGCAGTCGCCATGTGCCCGCGGTCAGCTCCTCGGGGGAGGACGGCGCGCCCCGGTCAGCATGGGCGGCGGACTCGTCGGCGGGACCAAACACGTTGGAGGCAAGGCTGTGCCGGGCGGTGGCGTCGCTCATCCAGCATACCCACGAACCCAGGGGAAGCGCCAGCAGCACGCCCACAGCCACCTCGTTGGGAATCATCGCCATGGACAGGTAGATTGCGCTAGCAAGCAAAAACGAAACGACCACCAGCTGGCCCGAGCTTTTCGAACCCAGCGAGAACCGCGCGCCCCACGCGCCAACCATCACCACGGTGCATACGCCGGCAAACACGCTGGACGCGGCCACAAGTGCAAGCGAATGGATGCGCAACGCCACGAACAACCCCAATGTGGAAAGCGTCAAACCGCCCGCAGCGAGAAACGTATGGCCTGTTGAAAGACGAATTGGGCGACGATAGTGGGCGACAACCAGGCAAACGGCGAACACCATAGCCGCCGCCTGCAGCAGGTAGAAGCCCGTCTCAAGCTCCGAGCGCCCACGAATCGACTGCCCCGGCAGAAACAGCGCCGCGCTTAGGAACGTCGCATACTGCCACGCCCACAGCATGCCGGCGCCGCACAGGGTCTTGAACGCCGAGCCCCACGAGCTCGTCGGCCTCATCGAGCGCGCAAGGCCGCCCGCCCGCGCCCTCAACCGAGACACAACCGCCCCTCCGCTGTCCGCCGACTCAGCATGGTTGCGCCGAGCACGCCGGACGCCACCTGCCGCAGACGCCCCCGACCGCACGTCGGACAACGCGCCAGCCAGCCCGCCCCCACCAGGGCCGCGCTTTCGGGTTCTGTTTTCGCCGCTGTTCATGGCACGATTATAAAGAAGCCCGCCGCGCCAGCCCGAGCTCGTTTCCAAGCGGCAAGCTCTCTCCACGGAAATACTCCGAGCAGCGCAAGGAGCCTCGAGCACCGCGCGGCGGCGCAGGGCGAGGGGGGCGGGCAAGGAGGGCGAACTAAAGGCGCGGACGCCGCGGCTACCGCCTCTTGTCCGCCGCCACCGGAAGCCCTTGTGCTACCCTGTGCGCTAACTCTCGCCACCCAGGCGTGAAGCACACGCCCTCTCCCAAGGAGCCAGCTTATGATCACCATCGGATGCCATCTGTCCGCTGCTAAGGGCTATGCCGCCATGGCGCGCGACGCCGCCTCCATCGCCGCAAACACCTTCCAGTTCTTCACGCGCAACCCCCGCGGCGGCAAGGCCAAGGCACTCGACCCGCGCGACCTGGAGGCCTACCGGGCGGCTGCAGCTGAGGCGGGCATCACGCGCATCCTGGCCCACGCGCCCTACACGCTCAACCCCGCGTCATCGAAGCCAGAAACCGTCGCCTTCGCGCTGCAGACCCTTGCCGACGACCTGGCCCGCATGGACGAAGCCACGCCGAACCAGCTATACAACATGCACCCCGGCTGCCATGTGGGCCAAGGCACGGAAGCCGGCATCGCGCTGGTGGCCGACGCGCTCAACCAGGTGCTTCGGCCCGAGCTGACCACCACGCTGCTGCTGGAGACCATGGCCGGCAAGGGTTCGGAAATCGGCGGGCGCTTCGAAGAGCTGGCCGCCATCATAAGCCAAGTAGAACTGGCCGACCACGTGGGCGTATGCCTGGACACCTGCCATGTATGGGACGGCGGCTACGACATCGCCGGCAACCTGGACGGCGTGCTGGAGGAGTTCGACCGCGTGGTCGGCCTTAACCGCCTGAAGGCCATCCACGTAAACGACAGCCTGAACCCTCTAGGCGCCCGCAAAGACCGCCACGCCCGCATAGGGGAAGGCCATATCGGCACCGAGGCCCTCTGCCGCGTGGTGAGCCACCCGGCCCTGCGCCACCTGCCCTTCTACCTGGAAACGCCCCAGGACAGCCTGCAGGGCTACGCCGCCGAAATCGCCCTACTGCGCGCAGCGGCCGAATAGCGAACCATTTCGATAGCTTCGGGTTTTCTTGCCCCCGCCCGCCGTCTTTCTTGCCGAAGCAGCGCATACCGGGCAGGTTCGCACGCTTTTCTGCACGAACCTGCCCGGTATGCGCTGTTTTCCAACCGAAGCGCCCCGCAGAAACTCCACGGGGCGCATTTCTCGGTCGACCTTTAAGGTTTCGAAACTAGGCAGTAGCCGAAACTACTCGGCAGCCGCCTCGTCGCTCGGCAGGCTTGCCGCATCGGCGGCGGCGTTCGCACCGGCAAGACGGCCGATGATGGAGTAGCCGCTCATGACGCACCAGTAGTCGCCGTTCATGATGCCACCCGCCGCGCCCGGCACTGCGTACAGGCCGGCGATGGGAGTATCGGCTGTGCTGATAACCTGGGCATCGGTATTGATCTTCAGACCGCCGAAGGTAGCCATGATGCCGCCCACCACGGGAATCGCGTAGAACGGACCAGTCTCGATAGGAGCCGCCGGGAGCGTGCCCACATGGGGGAAATCCAGCTGGTCGGCCGTGCCCGCCTTCGCCGCCTCGTTGTACTCGGCAATGGTCCGAAGCATGGCGCTGGGGTTGAAGGCCACGCCGTCGGCAGTTTCGGCTACGATCTTGGCGCCCAGCTCTTCCAGCGTATCGGCCTGCACCACGGTCATGCCGCGCTCGATCATATTGTCGATGCGGTCGCCGCCGACCACAGCTGCGTTGAAGAACGCCGTCTGGCGGATGAGCTCGCGCAGGGCCTCGTCCAAGATAAGGTAGGCGCGAGCCATGGGCTGCTGCATGACCTCCTGGTTCACCAGCGAAGAGCCCAAGCCCTCGTTCACAAAGCGCTTGCCATTCACGTTCACGTACACGCCCACGCACTGGATGGAGTGCTCGGTGGTGCCGTAGTACAGCACGTGCGCCTCGTCGATATCGGTCAGCGCCTCGTAGCCCTCCGGCGTGTCGATGCCGCCCAGGTAGTCCATGGGCCACGGCTGCGGGTGGCCGTAGAACGAGCCGAAGCTACGGGACAGCTGTCCGCCCACTTCCACGCCCATTTTGATGCCCGAGCCGTCCAGATACGGAACGCACTGAGCCATGCCCAGGTCGGCGTGGCGGCCGATGTACTTCGTGCACATCTCCTTGTCGCACTGCCAACCGCCCGTGGCCAGGATGACCGCGCCGGCCTTAATGTCGTAGAGGCCCTCGGCGTCCTGCACGCGGATGCCCGTGGCACGACCGGTCTCGTCGGTGAGAATCTTCACGGCGCGGGTGCCGGTCAGCGTGGTGCCGCCCTTGTCGGTGAAGATCTGGCCGAACTGCTGCAGGTACTCGTCGGTGTAGCTCTTCGAACCCTCGGACGCATCGCGCTTGCCGCCCATCCACACATAGGGGCTGCCCGGGGCCAGCTCCTCGGTGGTCAAGCCCAGACCGTCGATCCACTCCAGGTACGGGGCCCATCCGTCGACCACCAGTTGACCCAGGGCGTCGTCGGACATAGCGGCCTTCTTCTTCACCTCGGCCCAATCGGTGCCGAAACGAGGACCGAACGCGCCGGCGGCGAAACGGCTGGTGCCGCCCACATTCTTTGACGCCTCGACCAGAATGACGTTGGCCCCGGCCTCAGCAGCGCTCACGGCCGCCGCCAAACCGCCGATACCGGCACCGGCGATGACCACGTCGCAGGTGTGCTTCGTCTCGTAGACGGGAGCGGCCTCTTCCGCCTCGGCGGCCGGCTGCTCGTTCGTGGCGCACCCGGCCAGCGCCCCCATGCCGGCCAGCGCCCCAACGCCAGCCGCCATCATGCCTGCTCCCTTTAGAAAGTCCCTACGCGTCTGCTCCATTTTTCCCCTTCCCTTCCTTGGGTTCAGAATCGGTCAGCCGCCCGGGCGCCCTGTGCGTCCGATTGAAACGGCTCAGTCCGATTGGAATGCTTTCCTTGACCCGCCAGCTGCGGGCGATGTAAAGGCTTGTTCTCGCCAGCGGCTCGCCTCCAGCGGCTTCCTGCCTGCTAGTGACAGGTGTTGCACTCGTACACACCGGCATGGTGGCACGAGATGCAGGTGGTCGCAGCGCCTGCGTCGGCCTTGTGCTCGCTATGGCAGTCGGAGCACTTGATGTCCGCATGGCCTGCGGTAAGTCCCATCACCTCGTGAGGATTCACCATGGTGCCGTTAGAGTCCACCAGCTCGGTCACGTCGGCGGTCAACGCCTTGAACTCGTCAGCGCTCATGTCGTGGCAACCGGAAGCCTGGCAGGCCTGCGCATCCACCGTGGTCTTCTTCAGCTTCTTGGGCATGGGACCTTCGGCAGTGGCGTCCTGGTGCACCGTGGACAGCGTCGACTCGTCGCTGTGGCAGGTGATGCAGGTAGCACCTGCCTGGGTTGCATGCGTGCAAGCCCGCAGCGAGCTGTCCTCGGTGGACGCCTGCTTGTCCTGGTGGCACACCCCGCAATCGATGTCCATGCTCCACATGCTTGCGTCGGCGGGCGTAGTCGGCGCGTCCTCGGCCGCAGTGTCGGCACCCTTCGGCTCGTCGCTACTCGCCGGGGCGCTCGGTGCCGGCGCGCAGCTGAAACACACCAGGCAAAGAGCTGCCGTTGCCGCCACGATCAAGCACTTCGTCGCCTTGCTGCGTCGCGCGCTGGCCATCCGGGCCCCACTCTCATCTTCGCCAGCTGCGGCCAGCCCGGCTGTTTCAACCGTAGCCGCCACATGTTCGCCAGCGCAGCTGCAAGGCGCGAAACCGTACGCTTCCCCGGCCGCCGCATGCCCCTGGCTTCCATCATGTTCCATAGGTGTCCTCCCCTCTCTCATCCCAACGGGCTGCACCTTACTTCGTCGTTTGCCCCCTTGTCATCGAAGCAAAGTTGTGAAATTATGCATCAAACATTTTTTGGCGTTTCATCAGGCATTTTCGTTTTCGGAAAAGCCGAGGTCAGAAAATTGCCTCACTAGTTTCTGGTGAGGGATGAGGGAGGGAAAAGGAATGGATTTTCGCCTTCGGGGAACGTTCGAGAGGGCCCAAGAGGCCGTTTCGGGAGCTGCGACGGGGAGCCGTTTGCAGAAAAAACGCGACCGTATGAACGCATCCATGGTGCTAGGGCTGGCGCTGTGCCAGTGCTGGCTAACGCTGTGCTTCTTCGCGCCGCAGCTGTTCCCCGATAACCAGTCGACCAGCGTGTACGAGCTCTCTCTTCTTGTTACCGCCGTCAGCCTGCTACCAGGCGTGGTTGCTGCTCGCAAGATGGACGCGCTGCTCAATCGCAAGCAGCTAATCTACGGGTTCGCCGTCTGCGCAAGTTTGGGGACGCTGCTCATCCCCTTCTCCTCCGCGAACGGCGGCGTCGCCCTAGCCATCATGGTGCTGGCTGCCGTGCTGACCGGATGCGCCGGCGGATGGCTGTTCATCGCTTGGTACCGAGCCTTTTGCCGCGCCGACGACCTAGCAGGATTCGTGCTGAGCGTTACCGTTCAGAGTGTTATTCTGTATGTGCTGACCAACCTGCTGCTGCCGCCGGCGCTCAGCCCCTGGCTCATGATGGCCGTGGCCTGCCTTATGCCGCTAGCCTCCGCCTTCTTGCTGTCAGGCTGCCCCGAGCCCACCGTCGAGGATTCGCTGTTCGACTACGATCTCCCCCATGTGCAGCCTATCCAACGGCGCGCCATCGTGCAGCTATGCGCCGGCATGTTCGTCATCAGCTTCGTAGACGAGTTCATGCGAAATCAGTATCTAGGCAGCACCGACTTGGTGTACTACTCCGGCACCGTAAACCTTATCGTGCTGGTGCTGAAGATTGTTTGCTCGGCACTTATCCTGGCAGCAATTTCCGAGCGGTCGCATAACGTGCAGCTCATGTACAAGGCATCGTTTTTACTTACCATGATAGCCATCCTATTCATGCCTTATATGCACTCCGACCTGGGCTACGGCATCACGAACTTTGGTGCGTTCTTTTTCAAGATCATCGTAATGCTGGTAACCTTCAACTACTGCCGGCGCTACCGCATTGCCCCAGTGCTGCTGTTCTCGATCACCCGCATTATCTGGTCGCTCGACCTGTTCGTGGGCTTCTTCTTTTCGGAATGGGCTAACAGCCTTGCTGCGTCGGCGCCGACGCTTCCAGGAATCCTGTCGGTAGTAATGGGCGTGGCCATCGTGGCGACGTACCTGTTCGTGTTCACTTCGTCCGAAGGCGAAACTGCGCTGCTGAAGGAGGAGGGTCGCGAGGAGGCTGCAAGCCAGGCGGAACAAGAGGCGAAGTGCAGCCGCCTGACGCGGGTGGGCAAGCTGTCTGGCCGCGAGTCCGACGTGCTCATCCTGGTAGCTCGGGGTCGGTCGACGCCGCGCATCCAAGACGAGCTGGGGCTTTCCAGCAACACTGTGAACACCCATATCCGCCATATCTACCAGAAGCTGGGCGTGCATTCCCGTCAAGAGCTGCTAGACCTGGTGGAGAAGACGGCCCCCGACGAGGAATAGAACGACGAAGATTCGCCGATGCGCAGGCGCGTTGCGATGGCTTGCGTCCTACTTCTTGCGGGCGGCGCGGCGTTCGGCGAAGAACTCGCGCAGCAGGTTCGCACATTCCCCTTCCCGAACGCCCCCTTCCACGGCGAAGTTGTGGTTCAAGCGTTCGTCGGCGTTCACCTGGTAGAGCGACCCGAGCGCGCCGGCCTTGGGGTCGAAAGCGCCGAACACGCAGCGGTCCACGCGCGACTGGTGCATGAGCCCCGCGCACATGAGGCACGGCTCCAGCGTCACGTACACGGTGCACCCGGTGAGCCGCCACACACCCAAAGATTCGGCGGCAGCTTTCATGGCCAGGAATTCCGCATGGCCCGCCGGGTCGGCGTCGGTTTCGCGACGGTTGCAGGCGGCGGCGATCACGCGGGCCTCGGCGGTGGGACGGCGCGTGCCAGGGTCGATCGGCTCGTACACCACCACGGCCCCAATAGGTACCTCGCCCATCGAAGCAGCCTCCCGTGCCTGTTCAAGGGCCAGTTCCATATACGCATCGTCACTCAGGCGCACGTTCTTTACACCCCCGCTTCCTCTTCCCCGTCGAAGCCCGCAATATCGACAGGTTCATGCATTTTTCTGCACGAAACTACCGATAGTGCGGGCTTTCCGCTAGCGCCGTACGTCGACGGAGCTTGCAAACTCTTTCCCTGCGCCCCACCAACGAACGGGCCGAGCAAACGCCCGGCCCGAGTGATAGCTGGCGGAGGAAGTAGGATTCGAACCCACGGAACCTTGCGGCTCAACAGTTTTCAAGACTGCCGCCTTCAACCACTCGGCCATTCCTCCGCGTATGCAGCGCATAGTCTACCACACGTAGCTCCGCCCGTCCGAAGACAGGAAGCGGCCCGGCGCGCATCACACCCGCTCTTCCCGCTTTGTCGATTACAATCGACAAAAAGAGTACTTGCAACAGTTTTATCGATCGTAATCGATAAAACATCCACCCTTCCCCGTCCTCAACGCCGCCCCCGTGTACCCTCGCCGTACGCTACCCGGTGGGCTGCTGCGGCCTCCCCCTCGTGCGCCCTCGCCGCGGGCCCTCCCTACTCCACCTCTTCCCGCAGCATGGACTTGTCGCCCAGGCGGTAGTCTTCGCGCCAGCAGCTGCAGATAGCACGGCTTGGAGGGGTCCTCTGTTCTGTTGAGAATCTTGCGCGCGAACACGGCGATGCTGGACGACTCGGGCGGCGACGTTTCTGTACTCATCCATGTAACGAACGACGGTTATGGCAGAAAATACTGTAATAGAAGACGTTTATGTACGATTTCCTGTAACCGATGACGTTTATGGCACGTTTCGGCTGCCATAACCGTCATCGGTTGCACGCGGGCCCACAGGGACGGGATCGGTTGCAGGCGAGCGCGTCGAAACGGGATCGGGCGCCAGAAGACACACAGAAACGGCTCCGGTTACAGGCCACCGGACGCATTCGGCACCTGCAACGAGAAACCGAGCGCAATCGGCGCCCGATGCGTTGGGACGGGAGGCCGCCCACGGCACGCCGCACCTCTGGAACGCAACCCTCGCAACGACCGGCCCTTCGGTGCTTCTGCGCGTGAAAAAAGCGGCCCGCCCCGAAGGACAGACCGCTTAGTTGCCGGCCGCGGGGCCGCAGGGCTGCGGGCCTCTGAGGAAACCCGCGGTCCGCAGCCAGCGACTCGCAGCTTGTGGCTTACGGCTTGCGAACACCGCCGCCAGATCGGCGCGCGTGCAACCACCTCCGCTCGCAGACGCGGCGCAAACGCGGGGTGACCGATTCTAGGCGTTTACCGCAGCAATGAGCGCCGCCAGAGTGGTGCCACTCACGCCGACATTAGCAATAGCGCCGCCGCCGGCCGTGTTGGACGCGCACGCGCAGCCCACCATCACCGTCGAGCCATCGCCTGAGGCAAGCTCGTCCACGGTCCCCAGCACCGAGCCGTCAGGCCCGGTCACCAGCACCGGCTCGCCGGATGCGGCCACGCTGTACTGGGGCAGCGACGAGCACAGCACCGCCGAGGCCTTCGTAAACACCGCGCGAACCACGTCGTTGGTGGTGGTCATTTCCTGGCTGAACAGGAACGCACCGTCTATCGGCGACGCCACGCTCTTCCCCGCCGCAGTCGCAGCCGCAACCGAGTCGGCGCCGGCCACAGCCGCGTTGTCCGCAACAGGGGCCGCTACCGCAGGAGCCGCTACCGCCGCAGCGCCCGAGCCGGCCAGCAGAATGGCCGCCGAAGCAACGCCCGCCACTTTCATGTTCACGGTCTTTTCCATAGTCATCGTCAACTCCTATTCCACAACCACGGTGATGGCGGACGGATACTGCTGCCAGCCCTTCGCCTCGGACACAGCGCACACGTACAGCTCGTAGGTGCCGGGCTCGTCGGGTGTCCAGGTGGCGGTCCAGTGAGTCCACTGCACCGGGTCGAAGTCGTCGGGCACGTCAACGACGGTCCAGGTGGTGCCGTAATCAGAACTGAAGGCAATCTGGTCCAGCTTGCGGTCGCCAAAAGCCCACACGTAGGCATAGCCCTCAAGCTCGATCGGCTGCCCAGCCTTGAATACCTCGCCGTCGTTGGCGGGGTTGAACCAACCGGAGTTGATCATGCTGCCATAGGAGGTAGCTCCGGGAGCGCTGGGCGTCTCGATATACTCGGGAGTAGTGAACATGGCGCCGGTGTCTGGCAGACCCTGCTGCTCGGAGAAGTCGATGCCCGTCAGCCACTTGCTCCAACCGCCAGCCGGCGTGCCCGGAGTAGCCAGAGCCACAGGGAAGCCCTCCTCTACCGTCAAAGGCTCACCCCAGCGCTCCATCATAAGGATGGCGTTCTGGTCAAGCATAGACTGCAAATCGTAGGTAAGCATCGGCGAGGGGAAGCGCCAGCCGTCCGCCGCATTCGGCCCCACGGAAATTATGCCGTCCTGCACGCCGCCGCAGGCTTCGATGAGGTCCTTGAGCAGCACGCCCTTCACGACCACGTTGCCGATCTGATAGCTGCCGACACCGTTGGCGCCACACATCATGGCGATGGTCATCTCGGTCTGCGGAAGAGCCTTCAGGTCCTCGTAGGTGAAGGTGCGATCGTTATTCGTGCCGGTAATGGTGAGCGTCCAATCGGCCGCATCCAGCTCGGGGATAACGTAGTTGGAAGCCTGGTACATGTCCTCGCGAGCGGAAGGCTCCTGGTCCATCTTCACATCCATGGCCATGTCGCGGGCCACGGTGACGCCGCCGATGGTATCGGTTTCCCACGTACGACCGGCCACCCAGCCCATGGTGCCATCAGCGCCAGCCTGCTTGTAGCCGCCCATCTGGTCGGAGTGCTTGTAGTAGTCCCAGATCTGGTAGTTGCCTTCCCCATCGAGCGCATGGCAGCTGAAGCAGTTGCCGTTCAGCTCCTTCACGAACATCTCGTTGCTCAGGTGCGCGATATGGATAGGATCGCGCAGCCACACACCGCCCAGCGCTGCGCCTCCCGAATGGCAGAAGGAGCAGTCGGTCCAGTCGGCCTTCTGGCCATAGCCGGGCTTGGACGAAGCCAGGTGCTGGATAGGGCTCAGGTCCTTGATCGTTTCCCACAAATCATCATGGCATGCGTTGCAGCCGCGGTTGCCTGCATTCACGAACCCTTCGGTGTAGAAGTTCGTGGCGTAATCCCCCGAGTCGTTGTTCAGAAAGTTCGAATACCCCATGGACTCCAGCTTAGAGGCGGTATCGTCCGCAGCGGCCGCGTCGTCCGATACGGCTGCGGGCTCTTCCGCCGACGCTACCGGTTCCGGAGCGTCCTTCGATACGCTGTTGCTCGGTGCGGGCGAGCATGCCGCCAGCGCCACCACCGAGGCCACCATCACACCCGCGAGCGCCACGGTGGCGAAGCGCCTGGCCGACCAAGGCCTCCGTGCTTCTTGAGCCTTCCTCATTGGCCCCACTCCTCTCCTTCTCCTCGTCCAGCTCGCCTCTTTGACAAGCCGAACCCTTCGCGGGAGCCGCACCGGCAGCTTCCTCCCCCGCCTGCTCGGGCACCCGCACGTCGCCTTCCATAGTAGAAACGGCTCCGTGCAAGACCCAGTTCAAAAAACAACTATCGTGGCGAGCAGACCCCAACAACCTAGTAATTAATTAATCAATTTCGTTTTACCAGCCAAAACGCAAAGACCCTTTCTCCCTCCGGCGCCGAGAAACGAAGTAGAATTTCCCCAGAAGGAGAACCGATGGCCCCTGCGAAGAACAAGAACCGAAGCGATACGCCGCCCGAAAGTCGCGGTAAGAGCAAAACGCCTGTGGCGCTGCTTGTCGCGACCACGGGTCTGTTCGCCTATTGGAACCTGTTCCACGAGCTTCATCGTTGTTTTCCCTCAACCGATATCACCTTCTTCTCCCTTACAGGCGGACCCTTGGACGGCTTTCTTAACTGCGCTGTAGGGCCGCTCGGACTCGCGACGGGAAGCCTCATCGCTCTTGCTCTTCGAAGGCGGGAAGCAGTAATGCAGGGTGCTTTCGCAAGGAAAACGCTCGTCCCTCTGCTTCTGTTAGGCGCCATTCCTTTCGCCACGGTGGGCTTGGGAGGACCTTGGGGTTTCGTTCTTGCGTCCCATCTGGCCATATCCGTGCTGATCGTTTTTCCCTTCGTGTTTCTGTTCTCGAACGTCGCAACGTTGGGACGCCAGACGATGCTGCTTGTGACCGTTGCGTCGCTGATCGTTTCGAAGGTGTACGGCTCGTGGGTGATACCGGCGGTCGTTGCGGGCGTTGGTTTTTCCGCCGGGTTCGTTGCAGGAGCGTTTCCGCTGGTGTGCTCGCTGATGGCCTGGGATAAAACCGAGCTGCCGGCCTCTCTCGCGCCCGCCTGTGCTACCGGAGCTGGCGAAACGGTCCAAGGCCGTAAGGCTTGGCGCCCGCTCATTACGCACCTGGCGTTCTACGGTTTCGGACTGGGACTTTTCCATTCCATGCTTGGGGTTGGCTTCGGGCTTGGCGGGAATGTCCGCCGCTCGGTTGATTGCGTCGGCACCGTCCTTGCAGCGCTCTTCGCTTTGGGGACCTTGCGTAACCTCACTTTCGAAGAGGAACTGTGGCAGAAGATTCGCGGCGTAGTGTTCCCCTTGTCGATCATAGGGTTTCTGCTGATACCCGTCACAGACGCCTACGTGCTATCTGCCGCACTCGAAGAGTTCGGACTGTCCTATTACAACGTCCTGTTCGCCATGGGCTGCTTCCTCATGATGCGCAACACCGTGCTGTCTCCTACTACTATCGCAGCCGCCGGCATCCTCTTCAAAAGCATCGGCAGCTTCGTGGGAATCTTGCTGGGCGCGGGGCTGGCCATGACCGACATTGCGGGCAACATCCAGGCTGTCGCCATTATCACCATCATCGTGTTCTCCGCATTCACGTTGGGAACTTTCTGGATCGGCAAAGACAGCGAGCTGCGCAAGTGGTGGGGCCTGCGGCGCAACTACACCGCGCAGCAGTTCCGTGACCAGCTTATCGAGCGCAAGGCCGCCAAGCTTACCCACGAGCATCGTCTTAGCCAGCGCGAGCAGGAGATTCTGGTGAAGCTGGCGCAGGGCAAGCGGGCGCGGCAGATCAGCGAGGAGTGCTACATCTCCATCTACACCGTCCGCAACCACACGCAGAACATCTACCGCAAGCTGGGTGTGCACTCGTTCACCGAGCTCGACGCCCTGTTCGCCGCCATAGAGCTCTCCGATTGAAAGCCGCGCGGCGAAGAGATGCAGGACCCGAAGGCGCTGGGCGCGCTGTCGACCGCTTCGCCGGGGCTGCGGGCTCACTGGGACTGCGGGACGCCAGGGCTGCGGGGGTACGTCGGAGTTGCAGGTTGCAGAATCTGCGAGGTCCACTAGGGCTGCAGATTGCGCCAGGGTTGAGGGTTGTCAGAGCTGCGGAATTCATCGGGTTGCGGGTTGCCGAGGTGAAGAGGCTCACGGCAGTTGTGGGTTACCGGAACTGCGAAGTGCGCCGAGCCGTGAGATTCGCTAGGACGGCAGCCTGGGCCGCGCTTTCGATAGCGACCCCATAGCCTCCAATCAACAGGCGCCGTGCGATAGGAGCTTGCTTGCCCTGCCACACAACACCGCAGGTCCTGCCGCGCTTGGGTTTGCCGACCCCTCGCACACGGCTTCAGCAAGCCCATCGCACCGCGAAGCCCACGGCGTTCCTGCACGCTCCCACGTAGCCCGCGGCGTTCCTGCACGTCCCCATGTAACCGATGACGTTTGTGGCAGAAAAAGCTGTAACGGAAGACGGTTATGCACGATTTCCTGTAACCGATGACGTTTATGGCACGTTTCGGCTGCCATAACCGTCATCGGTTACACGCGGGCGGACGGAAACGGGCTGGGTTGCAGGCGAGAGCGTGCAGAAGCATCGTCGGTTGCAGGCGGGAGCGCAAGGGCGGCTTCGGTTGCATGAAAGCATGCAGAAACGGCATCGCTTGCATGGGGAAGTGCAGAGCCGGCGGTCGCGGGCAGCCGCGCACAGAAACAGCTTCGAGCACATGGGGGACGCAGAGGAGGACGCGATGCGAGCTGCCGGGCGCGAGCGGCGTCAGGTGTGGACAGCCGTGCGCAAACGAACGGGCCGCCAGCAGCAACCTCCCTACCTGCCCATTACGCGCATGAGCAGGCGGATGAGGGTCACGATGCCTCCTCCGGGAACCTGCGCCGTGGGGCCGGGGGTGTAGCCTCCTCCAGCGCTACGCTGGCCGCCGGCGCCACCTGAGCCGCCCGACCCCGAAAAAGGATTGCCCGCACCATCCGATCCACCTGCAAAGGGGCCGCCGCCCGCGCCGGTGCCGCCGAAGGGCGAGCGCCCGCGAGCCGAAGCGCGATCGGGCTTGATACGGTAGTTCGGATGATTCTTCAGGAACCGCCACCGGCTCAGCAAGGTAACCCCCAGACCCACCAGCGCCGTGATCAGAAAACTGACCGCCAAATCGAACACACCCTCGTTCGACTCGAACAGCGAGTACAAAGTGAACAGCGCAAAAAACACCGAAAGCGCGCCGGTGATGGCCAGGAACATCTTGATGACCACCTCTTTCGCCCGAAGCGGCGACTTCGTGTAAGCAACGAACACGTACACCACGGCAGCCGCAACCGCCAGCACCAGCAGCATGGGGATAACGCGCGACAGTCGGGCAACCATAGGGCCTCCGCTTCGTAGAGCTCAGTGGAAAGAGGTTTTGCTGCAGTGTACCCCATCACCGCCCCGCTTTCGCGAACCGTGTACCATTCGCCACCCGAAGCCCCTAACTGCGCACAAAGACCAGTAGTCGAAAGAATCCCTCCTGAATAAGGCACACGTTGCGAGCGAAATAGCAGGAAATAGAGAGGCGACTTGCGGTGAGAAAGCGCGCGGGAGCCCGTCGGCAGACGATTACCTGCTCAAGGTATAGCACCTGGTAAGACACATAAAAAGAAAAACCCCTTCATCGGGCCTTTCTACATCTCGCGACTATGACGACCGTGCGCCGAGCCGCATAGTAGCCGAAACGGGGGGCTCGGCTGATGTTGCCATGGCAAAGACTGGTAGAAACAAAGACGAACACCCGAAGGTGTTCGTCTAATTCTCCTATGGTGGAGCATAGGGGGATCGAACCCCTGACCTCAGGCTTGCAAAGCCCGCGCTCTCCCAGCTGAGCTAATGCCCCGTTTCGGAATCCGCATCGCTGCAGAAACCGCGCGTCTTGCCGAAGCTACCCGGCAGCCCAAACGGCCGCGCCGCCGCTGTCGCCTCAAGCACTCAACACAGCGCTGGTTGCTCTTGGCGAAGGCGAGAGAAAACCTTGGCAAGCTGCCCTTTCCGCATACCGTTTCCGCATCTGGATATAATAAACGCTCCACCGGCAAACTCGGCTCACGGTGGAGCGTTTATCGCGAAAATGGTGGGCCCGAATGGATTTGAACCAGCGACCTCACGCTTATCAGGCGTGCGCTCTAACCAACTGAGCTACGGGCCCGCGAAAAAGTGCTTGAATATCATAGCGCCGCACTCATGGCAGGGTCAAGAAGTATTTTGGGAAATTGCCATCTTCACAGCCTTGACAAGAAGCGGCCTCGCCCGAGCGTGCTAGGATTGCCGAAACGAAACCGCTGAAACGAGGCCTATGAACCGCATCGAAGCATTGCGCCTGCTGGGGCTTGACGAAGACGCCACCGATCAGGACATCAAGATTGCCTACAAGGAGACGGTCCAGATTCTGCATCCCGACCGGTTCGCCTCGAACAAGAAACTGCAGGAACGCGCCACCGAGCAGTTCAAGAACCTGCAGGAAGCCTACGAATATCTGACCAGCAGCGCCGCCCGGAAATCGCGGCGGGGAGGCACCTCGTCGATGAGCGACGACCCCGCCTCGCGCCGTGCCTCCGCCCGCTACCAGCACCAACAGGCCGAAGCGCGGCTCGCCGGCATCCAGGCGGCCCGCACTCAGCTGGTCAAACAGCGCGACGCCCTTCTGGACGAGCGCCGCAACGCGCTGATTATGATGGTGGTCGGCGGTATCGTGGCGTTCATAGCCATCCGTCGCCCGGGTGCCTTCAAGGCCATCGGCGGCATCGCGTCGGCTGCGGCCATTTGGGGCGTGGTCTCGCTGCTGTCCAGCCAACGCAACATCAACACCTTAAACGATCACATCGCCGAACTGCGCGCCGAAGAGAAGGCCATCCTGGACGAACTGGACGGCGCAGAGTAACCAATCGAAACGCAGTTGCCGGCACCCAGAGAAGGGCATGGCCGCCCGAAGCGCAGTCGCCTGAAGAAGGCCCGCTCTCGCCCGCAACTTTCTCGGGGGGTGCGGGACCGGAGCTGGTCTGAAGCCGGGGGCCTGGGCTCTTGGGGCCGAAAAACCCTGGCGCCCGAAACTCCCATCCTCCGAGATGCTGAGTTCGGGGGATTCTTCGCGGTTTTCCGTGACCGCCCGGCGCTTCGGCGGCGCGGGCGGACGGATTAAGCGTACAATGCAACGGCTTATTCGATAGGAGAACCCATGAAGCAAGAGAACATCCGCAACGTCGCCATTATCGCCCACGTCGACCACGGCAAGACCACCCTGGTGGACCGCCTGCTGTGGTCCTCCCACGTGTTCCGCGAGAACCAGCAAGTGGAAGAGCGCGTGCTGGACAGCAACGACCAGGAGCGCGAGCGCGGCATCACCATCCTTTCCAAAAACATCTCCATCACCTACAAGGGCGTGAAGATCAACGTCATCGACACCCCGGGCCATGCCGACTTCGGCGGCGAGGTGGAACGCGTGCTGAACATGGCCGACGGCGCGCTGCTGATCGTGGACGCCTACGAAGGCCCCAAGCCCCAGACCCGCTTCGTGCTGTCCCACGCCCTTGAGCGAGGGCTTCGCATCGTGGTAGTGGTGAACAAGATCGACCGCCCCAACGCCGACACCGAAGGGGCCGTCGACAAGGTGTTCGACCTGATGGTGGAACTGGGCGCCTCCGACGAGCAGCTAGACTTCCCCGTGGTTTATGCCTCGGCGGTCAACGGCTACGCGCGCATGGATCCCAACGACGGCAATATGGACATGATCCCGCTGCTCGACACCATCCTGCGCGAGGTCCCCGCCCCCGACGTGAACGTGGACGGCCCGGTGGCACTGCAGGTGTGCACCGTCGACCACAGCTCCTACGAAGGCCGCATCGGCGTGGGTCGCCTGTCCAGCGGCACCCTGCACGAGAAGGAGCAGGTGCTGGTGGTAAAGCCCGACGGAAGCTCGCGCAAAGCCCAAATCCGCAAGGTGTACACCTTCGAGAATCTGGGGAAAGCCGAGGTCACGGCAGCGGATGCCGGCGACATCGTGGCGGTCATCGGCATCGAGGACGCCGACATCGGCGACATTATCACCGACGTCGAGAACCCTGTGGAAATGGAGCCCATCGCCGTGGAGGAGCCCACCATGGCGGTCGTGTTCGAAGCCTCCACCAGCCCGCTCATCGGCCGCGAAGGCGACATCGTGGGCGCGCGCCAGCTGAAGGAGCGCCTCATGCGCGAGAAGGAGAGCAACATCTCCATGCGCATCGACGAGCTGGAGGACAAGACCGGCGTGCGTGTGGCCGGCCGAGGCGTGCTGCACCTGTCCGTGCTCATGGAATCCATGCGCCGCGAGGGATTCGAGTTCCAGGTGGGCCGTCCGCAGGTGGTCTATAAAATCGCGGAGGACGGCAGCAAGCTCGAACCCATCGAAGAGGCCACCGTGGACGTTCCCAACGACTATGCGGGCAAGGCCATCGAGGTCATGGGCTCGGCTGGCGGCATCATGGAGGACATGGCTTCCGACGAGACCACCACGCACCTCACCTTCTCCATCCCTTCCCGCGGCACGATGGGCCTGAAGACCCGCATCCTGAACGCCACCCACGGCGAAGCGGTGCTGTTCCACCACTTCAAGGAATACGGCCCCTATTCCGGCGAAATGTCCGGGCGCAAGAACGGCGGCATGATCGCCATGTCCACCGGCAAGGCCGTAGCCTACGCCCTGGACACGCTGCAGGAGCGCGGGCGCCTGTTCGTTTCCCCTGGTGATGAATGCTACGAGGGCATGATCGTGGGCGAGTCGGCCAAGGAAGGCGACATGGTGGTGAACGTGGAGAAGACGAAGAACCTGGGCAACCAGCGCTCCTCTACCGCCGACAAGGCCATCCAGCTCACGCCGCCGATCACCTTCACCCTGGAAGAGGCGCTGGAGTACATCGAGGACGATGAGCTGGTGGAGGTCACGCCCCAGAGCATCCGCCTGCGCAAGCGCATCCTGTCCTCCATCGAGCGCAAGAAGGCCAACAAGAACAAGTAGGCCGCCAGCGCAACGGACCAACGAGCCGCCTTCGGGCGGCTCTTTTCATAATTGCGTAGTTTATTAATTAATAACAATTGAAAGCCGCTGGGTTCGCACTTCCCTGACAACAAAACCCCACGAACGGACTGTGAAACCACAGTGAGTATATTGTGCATGGGCGCAGCAGTTTTGCCCCCTGTGAGAGAATGCGAAATCAACGAGGTGAAACCTTGCTTTTCAACGGACGACGAGGGAGAAGTCCGTTTGGAAGCCTGCACCGAAGAGCGCCAGAGAAAGGGTAAGACTTGAAGGTATCCCGCTTTATGAAATCCGCCTGCGTGCTGGGCCTTTCCGCCGTGTGCGCCCTGGGCGTGGCCGGCTGCTCTAATTCCAGCACCGCCCCCGGTTCGTCCAACGACGGCTCCGTTTCCGGAGGGGTGGCCGCCACAGTGAACGGGGAGCCCATCTCCGAAGACCTGGTCACCAACTACATCGAGTCGCTGCGCGCCCAGTACGGCCTGACCGACGAAGGCTCGTGGGGGCAGTACCTGGCAGCGTCGAGCCTCACCCCGGAAAGCCTGCGCGAGAACATCATCAACTCCTATGTCGAGCTCGAGCTCATGGAGGAAGGTGCTGCGGCTGCGGGCATCGTCGCCGACGACGCCACCGTGCAAGGCTACGTCGACTCCATGAAGTCCAACTACGACTCCGATGAAAAGTGGCAGGAGGCCTTGGCCGGCGCCGGCATGACCGAGGACGAGTACCGCCAGGAAATCGCCCGCCAGCTGGTGTCCCAGGAGTTCACTGCCACCTTCGAGTCCACCGAAGAGCCCACGGACGAGGAGATGTTGCAGTACGCCCAGATGTACTCGTCCATGTTCAACGGCGCGAAGCGCTCCAGCCACATCCTCTTCTCCGCTGACGACGAGGCGACCGCCCGAGAGGTGCTCGAGCGCCTGCAGTCCGGCGAGCTGGACTTCGCCGAGGCAGCTCAGACCTACTCGCAGGACGGCAGCGCGTCCAACGGCGGGGATGTGGGCTGGGACAAGCTGTCCAACTTCGTGACCGAATACCAGACCGCCCTCGACGGCCTTGGCAAGGGTGAGCTGAGTGACCTAGTGGTGAGCCAGTTCGGCATCCATATCATCAAGTGCACCGACACCTTCGAGCCTGCCACCACCACCGCTGACGACGGCACGGTTTCCGCGAACATCACCAGCGTGAGCGAGCTGCCCGAAGAGTTCCAGGAAGTGGTGAAGACCGCCGCCAAGAACCAGAAGAGCACCGAGAACTACCAGGCGTGGCTGACCTCCGAGCGCGAGAGCGCCGACATCGTGATCAACCCCATGCCCGAGGACGTGCCCTACAACGTGGACATGTCCCAGTACTCCGCCACCAACGGCCTGGCCACCGAGGACAACGGAACCGTCGACGAAACCATCACCGAGGACGAGACCCAGGGCACCGTTCCCGAAGGCGGCGAAGGGGCCGACGACGCCCAGACCGAAGGCGGCGAGGGCGAGGGCCAGGACGGCGAGGGCCAACAAACCGAAGGCACCGAGTAGCATCGTTTCCGCAGCTTGGGATTACCGTTAGCGAAGAGGTCATGGTAACATGGCCTCTTCTTCGTTTCTCAATCAGGAAAGATTCGCCGCCATGACCGCATCTCCCCTCATCCAGCTTCACGATGCCGAAGTCCGCCGCAGCGGAAAGATCATCCTTCATATCGGCGACTTCTCCTTGGACCAAGGCCAATCCATTGCATTGCTCGGTCCCAACGGGTCGGGGAAATCGACGTTCGTGAAACTAATCACTCGCGAGATCGTGCCGCTGTACCGCGACCGGGCGCCGGTGCTGTTCCAAGGAACCGACCGCATCGTGCTGACCGAAGTTCATAAGCAGCTGGGTATCGTATCCTCGTCCATGCAGGACCAGATGACCGTCCACCTTCCGGCAGTCGAGATCGTTGAAGGCGGCCTGTTCGGAACATTGGGGCTGCCGGCCCACATCACTCCCACCGAAGAAACCCGGCAAGCGGCAAGGCGAGCGTTAAGGCGGCTGCATATCGAGGAGCTTGCCGACCGCGATATCCTGACGCTGTCCACCGGGCAGGCGCGGCGCGTCCTCATCGCCCGGGCGCTCATCCACGACCCCCGAACCCTCATCTTCGACGAACCGTGCACCGGGCTCGACCCCCAGGGCATGCACCAGGTGCGTGCGGCCATGAGCGAGCTCGCAGCCGAAGGGAAGGGCATCGTGCTGGTAACGCACTATCTGGAAGACATCGTGCCCGAGATTGAAACCGTGGCTCTTCTCAAGGAAGGGCGCTTGGTGGCTTGCGGTTCAAAGGAGTCGCTTCTCACCGACCAGTCCATCAGCAACCTGTTCGACGCGCCGTTCGTCGTAACCAAAACCGTGATGCCGCCGAAGACTGCCAAAGGGAAGCAGACTGAGGGCGCGGAGGAATCCTTAAGGGGCAGCAATCGGTCAGTGCGAGACGCTTCGGGAAACCTTCCTTCTCTCAAAGACGCTCAGATGCCTTCTCGGGTGGTGTTTTCTCTTTCGAGCATCTACTAGATGTCTTTCATGCAACGAGCCCCTAAGAATCGCTCTCAGGGGCTCGTTTTTTTTACGCCTGTCCGAAAGACGTAGGTCGATTCAACTTGCCAAGGGCTACGAAAGCTCCTTCTCCAGGGCCTCGCGAATAACTCCGGAGATGCTGACCTTCTCGCCCTGGGCCTTGGCCATGAACACCTTCATGCGCAGCCGCTCGATCATATCCTTGGGAAGAGAGATGGTGATGGCCGCGAATTCCTGCTTCGACTCGCTTGCTGCGGCTGCGGCCTTCGCGGAAGAGGACTTCACCTTGGGCTTCTCGTCGCTTTGGGAATCGAGTCCGGCAAGCTTTGTGAAGTAGGCGTCGGCGGATTTCGCGGTACGACTCATTGATTTCCCTCTCTCATAGTTACAGTGTTGTTGCTTATTATTTTACTTAATTGTCGATTATTTAGCTACTAATCTTATTACTCTTAACAAAATAGTCCCATAGTTTGTAACTATGGGACTATTTACTATGTAGTTATTTATCTATTCAATACTTGAATCGTTTTTCATATCCTCCTATTTTCCCAGTTCAAATTCACTCATAATTACTTAGTTATATTGTTAATAAACTCTTTAACAAACGATTGATAATCGCTTACTGCACCTATACTCTTATCCATATCGTAGATATCGATAGACTCAAGCTGGGCCGTCATGACACCTACCGATTGCCGAATGAAGGTTTGGTACAGCGGGGCATCAAAGTACTCGCTGAATTTCTCGGTAACCTCTTTCATAGTCTTCATAGTGTTCCAGCGAGGGTTGAACTTGGTAAGCAGAATGCCGATAACCCGGGCGTTGGGGTTGATGTACTTGCGGGTCATGGACAGGCTCTCAGCCAGGTCCCTCATTCCCTTCGTGGCAAACGAACCGGCATCAGTGGTTACCACAACGCCGTCGGCAGCTGCTGCAAACGACTGGATAGTAAGTAATCCCAGGTTAGGAGGGGTATCTATAACAATGAAGTCGTATTCGGAGGCTATAGGCTCCAACGCCTCGCGCAGGCGGTACTCCCTTCCCTGCACGTTGGCCAGCTCGGCTTCCACGTTGGCCAACGCGGCGTCGGCTGGAAGCAGATCGTAGCGGTCGAGGTGCACGATTGTCTCGTTCACCGGGCTTCGCTGCATGATCACCTCGTACACGGTGTCCTTGTCCTCGGTGTCGAAGCCGGCCCAGTCGGTAAGATTGCCCTGAGGGTCCATATCCACCGCGAGAACCTTGTATCCCTGCTGGGTAAGACCGCTTGCAAGAGCGCCTACCGTAGTGGTTTTACAGCACCCCCCCTTACGGTTGGCTACTGCAACGGTACGATTCGAAGACGTCTTGCCCTTTGCCATGTCTTTCCTTTCCGAGAAATGCATAGCTGTTATTCTATCAAACTTGCTATTTACGTAGTAGTGTGTTCATAATCTATATTTTTATTAACTATGTAGTTGTTTTTCACCAGGTCAATCAACTTATTTCTCAAATAGAAGTTATCAACTACATAGTTTTTAATTCATTATTTACCTTATTAATAACCTATTGTTTTACTTCGCTCAATAAGTAATGAACTTGTTATTTAAAACACTGTCACTACATAATTATCAACAATCTACTTAGTTAATTACGAAATATACTGTTAACAAATTATTAAATGATTAACTATTTACCTTATAACTATCTATCTAAATAACTACTCCTTCCCTACGGTTTGGAAACCGATGGCTGTGTTGAAGCTTCTACCTCGCCAAACGACCCGTACAATGTCAACCATGATCTTCCCTTTTGCCAACCATCACCTTACGGAAGAAGGCGACGTGGTTCCTATCAGCATCCTTTCTCTCATCATCGGCGAGGCACCTTCCCCATCCGTCGTGGTATTGAAACCCCAGGAGGAGGCGCGGGACGAATCCATCACCCGAATCGTTCCTATCTGGATCGGCCCCACCGAAGCCACTCAGCTGGGCGCCTCGATGGAACATCTCCGATATCCGCGACCTATGACCCACGATCTTTTCCTGGATGCGCTGACAAACCTGGACGCCCATATCGAACAAGTCATCATCGATGACGCCAAAGGAACCACCTTCAAAGCGAAGCTTTTGCTTCGCCAACACGGCCGTCTTATTCGGCTTGATTCTAGGCCTTCTGACGCCCTATCTTTAGCTGTTCGCCAGTCTGCACCTATGTTTATAGAAGATAGGGTCTTAGATCGCGTCTCATTCCCTTATATCCATAAGGCCGCCTTATCCGAGAACCCCGAAGCCGTTCTCGCCGACTTCCACTCCTTCCTCAGCACCCTCTCCCCCGACGATTTCGTCTCTTAAAGGATACACAGCCAAGGGAGCATGCCATCATCACCGTCCCCCTGACATGCTGGCACCCGGCATGCCCCTGGCAGGCAGCGCGGCGCACGGCGCGGCTGGCTCGAAATCATGCCATCATCCCCGTCCCCCTGACATGAGGCAAAAAGAAGGGAGCCGCGGCGGCTCCCCTTCTTTTCGGATGGTTGTTGCGACCGACTATTCCTCGGTTTCCTCGATCTCTGCAGGTCCGACGGCCTCCGTCGTCTCGACCACGTCGTCGGTGCCTTCCATGTCGTCAATATCCGACTCGTCCATCTCGTCGTTCTCGCCCTTGGCCACGGTGGAGCCGTCGGCGGCTTTCTTCTTGCCGCGCGACGAGATGGCCACGGCGGTCACGCGGTCCTTGTCGGCCACGTTCATTACGCGAACACCCTGGGTGGCGCGTCCCAGCTCGGAAATGCCCTTGACCGGGGTGCGCACCACTACGCCCTCTTCGGACATGATCATAATCTCGTCCTCGGGCCCGACAATCTTCATAGCCGCCAGCAGGCCCTTCTTCTGGGTCATGGTAATGGTGAACACGCCGCCGCCGGCCCTATGGTGCTCGGGGTACTCGACAACCGGGGTGCGCTTGCCGTAACCCTTCTCGGTAATCACGAACAGGTCGGTGCCGGGTTTGGCGATCTCCATGCCCAGCACGCGGGCGTCGGCGGGCACCTTCATGCCGGTCACACCCATGGTGTCACGTCCCATGGCACGCGCCTCGGACTCGTCCCATAGGATGGCCTTGCCAGCCGAGGACACCATCATAACCTTCTCACCAGGGGAAACCCGACGCACTGCAATCAACCGGTCCTCATCGCGCAAATTAATGGCGATCAATCCGTCGCGGCGGGTGCGGTCGTAGAGCTCCATGGAGGTCTTCTTCACCATGCCCTGCTCGGTGGCGAACAGCAGGTACTCGTCCTTCGGGAAGTCCTTCGAAGCGATGACGGCGCTGATGGTCTCGCCCTTCTCGAGCGGCAGTAGGTTCACGATGGCCGTGCCGCGGGCGTGGCGCGAGGCCTCGGGCAGCTCGTAGACCTTCAGGCGATACACCTTGCCCTTGGTGGAGAAGAACAGCATGTAGGCGTGGGTGGAGGCGATGAACAGGTGCTCAACGTAGTCGTTGTCCTTCAGGTTCACGCCCTGCATGCCCTTGCCGCCGCGCTTCTGCTGACGGTACGTCGCCACGGGCAGGCGCTTCACATAGCCGGCACGGGTGACCGTGACCACCATGTTCTCGTCGGCGATGAGGTCCTCCACGTCCAGATCCTTCGCAGCGTCGGAAATGAGCGTCTTGCGGGGCGTGGAATACTTCTTCTTGATCTCCTGCAACTCCTCCTTGATGATTTGGCGAACCAGAGCCTCGTCCTCGAGCACACGCTTGTAGTAGGCGATGCGCTCCATGAGCTCGGCCAACTCCGCCTCGATCTTCTCGCGCTCCAGTCCGGTCAGACGACGCAAACGCATCTCAAGGATGGCTTGGATCTGCTTCTCGGCCAATCCGAAGCGCTCGGTGAGGCGCCCGGCGGCCTCCTTGTCGGTCCGAGACGAGCGGATGATGGAGATGGCCTCGTCAATGTGGTCGAGGGCAACGATGTAGCCCTGCAGGATATGGGCTCGCTCCTCGGCTTTGGCCAGCTCATAGCGGGTCCTGCGGGTGATGACGTCCTTCTGGTGCTCGATGTAGTAGTGCAGCATCTCCTTGAGCGAGAGCACTCGCGGAATGCCGTCCACCAGCGACAGCATGATGACGCCGAACCCCACTTGCAGCTGGGTGTGCTTGTACAGCTTGTTGAGCACCACCTGGGCGATGGCGTCCTTCTTCAGCTCGATGATGATGTCGATGCCGTGGCGGTCGGCGCCGTCGTGGATGTTGGCGATCTCCGGCAGCTTCTTCTCGCGCACCAGCTCGCCCAGCTTCTCCAGCAGGCGCTGGCGGTTCACCTGGTAGGGAATCTCGGTGATCACGATCTGGGAGCGGCCGTTCTTGTTCTCCTCCACCTTAGCCTTGGCGCGGATGGTAAGCGAGCCTCGGCCTGTCTCGAAGGCGTCAATAATACCCTTGCGGCCCATGATCACGCCGCCGGTGGGGAAGTCGGGGCCGGGGAGCGCCTTCATAAGCTCCTCGGTGGTCGCCTCGGGGTTGTCCAGCATCAGGCAGGTGGCGTCGATGGTCTCGCCCAGGTTGTGGGGCGGGATATTGGTGGCCATGCCCACAGCGATGCCGTTCGAGCCGTTGACCAGCAGGTTCGGGAAGCGCGCAGGAAGCACCGTGGGCTCTTGGAGGCTCTCGTCGTAGTTCGGCTGGAAATCGACGGTCTCCTTGTCCAGGTCGCGCAAAAGCTCCATGGCCGGCTTGTCCAGGCGTGCCTCGGTGTAACGCATGGCGGCCGCGGAGTCGCCGTCGATGGAGCCGAAGTTGCCGTGTCCGTCGATCAGGGGCACACGCAGGCTGAAGGGCTGGGCCAGGCGCACCATGGTGTCGTACACGGCCGAATCACCATGGGGGTGGTACTTGCCGATAACGTCGCCGACGGTACGGGCCGACTTCATATGCGGGCGGCTGGGGGTGTAGCCGCTCTCGTTCATGGCGTACAGGATACGGCGATGAACCGGCTTCAGGCCGTCGCGCACGTCGGGCAGAGCGCGGGACACGATGACGGACATGGAGTACTCCAAAAACGAAGCCTGCATCTCCTTGCCCAGGTACGCCGTGCGCACGATGGTCCCCTCACCGCCGTTTGCCCCTTCCACAATGGCCCCGTGGGGGTTCGCCATGGTGGAGGTGTCGATCAGCGAGCGGGCGCGGTTCTCTTCGGAGAAGGCGTTGAACGTGGACGAGAGAGGCGAGCCGAAGCCGTCGTCGGAATCACCGTCGTCGTCAGAATCCAGCGCCTCGTCCACTTCCTCGTCATCGCGGTCGAAGTCCTCTTCCGCCCGGTTGAGGAACTCGTCGAAGGACGATTCCGCACCTTCCTCGCGGTTGTTGGTATCGTCTGCCATGGGCACCCTTTCTTATTTATTAACTACATAGTTCGTAGTTATGACTTACATAGCAGAATACTTAATAAATTCCTTAGATGTCAAGGAAGCGCACGTCGCGGGCGTGACGCTGGATGAACTCCTTGCGGGGCTCTACCAAGTCTCCCATCAGCTCGGACACCACGCGCTCGGCTTCGGCGGCGTCGTCGATGCTCACCTGCAGAAGCGTGCGCGTTGCCGGCTCCATGGTGGTCTCCCACAGCTGCTCGGGGTCCATCTCGCCCAAACCCTTGTAGCGCTGGACGTCGAACTTGCCCGGGTCGTCGTACTCGGCCAGGATGCTGGAAAGCGCCGACTCGTCGTAGATGTAGCGCTCGATCTTGGTGCTCTTGGAGTTCTTCTTTTTCAAGCCGAAGATGGGCGGCTGAGCGATGTAGACGTAGCCGCGGTTGATGAGCTCGGGCATATAGCGGTAGAAGAACGTGAGCAGCAAGCAGCGGATGTGCGCGCCGTCCACGTCGGCGTCGGTCATGATGATGATGCGGTGGTAGCGGGCCTTGTCGGCGTTGAAGTCCTCGCCGATGTTGGTGCCGATGGCGGTGATGAGCGAGCTGATGGTGTCGCTGGAAAGGGCGCGGCTCTGCCCGGCGCGCTCAACGTTTAGGATCTTGCCGCGCAGGGGCAGAATGGCCTGGTACTTGCGGTCGCGCGCCTGCTTGGCACTGCCGCCTGCGGAATCGCCCTCGACTATGAACACTTCGGATTCCTCGGGCTTGCGCGAGGAACAGTCGGCCAGCTTGCCGGGCAGCGAGAAACCGTCCATGAGCCCCTTGGTCTCGCGCACCTTCTCGCGGGCCTTGCGGGCGGCCTCGCGGGCCTTGAGCGCCTGGGTGGCCTTGCTCACGATGCGCTTGGCAGGGGCGGGGTTCTCCTCCAAGAACTCGGCCAGGCCCTTGGTCACCGCGGTCTGCACCAGCGGGCGAATCTCGGTGTTGCCCAGCTTCGTCTTCGTCTGCCCCTCGAACTGCGGGTCGTGCAGCTTCACCGACACGATGGCAGCCAGCCCCTCGCGGGCGTCGTCGCCGGAGAGGTTGGGGTCCTTCTCCTTGAGCAGGCCCTTGTTGCGGGCGTACTCGTTGATGGTGCGGGTGATGGCCTGCTTGAAACCGTCCATGTGGGTGCCGCCCTCATGGGTGTTGATGTTGTTGGCGAAGGCCAGGATGGAGTTCGTGGAATAGGAAGTGGACCACTGCAGGGCAACCTCCACGGTGCCATCCTCGTTCTCGGCCTCGAAGTACACCGGCTTGTTCAGCGTCTCCTTGCCCTCGTTAAGATACTTCACGAAGTCCACGATGCCGCCCTTGAACTGGAACACGTCGGTGCGGGGGTTGCCCTCGGCGTCGCGGATGCGCTCGTCGAACAAGGTGATCTTGAGCCCCTTGTTCAGAAACGCCATCTCACGGAAACGGTTGGCCAGGGTGTCGTAGTCGTAGACCGTGGTCTCGGTGAAGATCTCGGGGTCGGGCCAGAAGGTGACCGAGGTGCCGCTGTGCTTGGAGGTGCCGATCTCGTGCAGCTTCGTCGAAGTCTTACCGCGCGTGAACTCGATCTGATACTTCTTGCCGTCACGGGCCACCTGTACCTCCACGCGGGTGGACAGGGCGTTCACCACGGACACGCCCACGCCGTGCAGGCCGCCGGAAACCTTGTAGCCCTCGCCGCCGAACTTGCCGCCGGCGTGCAGAATGGTGAGCACCACCTCCACCGTGGGGATCTTCTCCTTGGGGTGCTTGTCCACGGGGATGCCGCGGCCGTTGTCGATGCACGTGATGGAGTTGTCCTGGTGAATGTACACCTTAATCTCGTCGCAGTACCCGGCCAGGGCTTCGTCCACAGCGTTGTCTACCACCTCGTAGACCAGGTGGTGAAGACCGCGGGGGCCGGTCGAGCCGATGTACATGCCGGGACGCTTGCGAACAGCCTCCAGGCCCTCGAGCACCTGAATGTCTGAACCGTCGTAGTGATCCGGTTTGCTTGCCACTGGCACGCTCCTAACCTGTAAAATGGTCTTTCCTTCGCACGATGGTTCCGAAAAAACCTCTCCTTCCCGGAAAAGCCGTCCGAAACGCACGGCACCCACCGCCGCTCAAGCGCGGTTCGGAAAGGGGGATCCTTATATCATCGTAGCGGCGAAAGTATAGCATAGCCAACTCCCACGGAGAGGCTCTACATAGCTTTTAGACGCATTCTCATCGATTCTAAGCATGGTTTTTCAATTTTTACGAGTCCCAACCCATTAAATTGCATGTATACGTCAAATAAGCGCTTAAAACACGCAAGCTGCGGTGTGGTTTTCTGCAAGATGGGTGCAAGGACTAGTTCGCACCACACAAAGGCCAGCGAAGGGTCTAGACGACGGTCGTGACACCTTCCAGCCGCTGCAACGCCACCACCCGGGCGGCATCTAGCAGGGAAGCGTCGAAGTAATCGAGGTTCGCCGTGGTGATGAAGGTCTGCATATCGCCCACGGCGTACTCCACCAGGGCGCGGCGGCGGCGCTCGTCCAGCTCGCTCATAACGTCGTCCAGCAGCAGCACCGGCTTCACCGACAGCACATCCTGGATCACCGACACCTCCGCCAGCTTCCACGCCAGCACGGCGCTGCGCTGCTGGCCTTGGCTGCCGAAGCGCTCGAGGGCATGACCCTCCACCAGCAGCCGCACCTTGTCCGCATGGGGTCCCACCACAGCGCGCCGCCGTGCGCGCTCCTCGGGGCGCCGTTGCGCCATGCACGCGCGCAGGCGCTCGCGGGCCTCGTCGCGGCCGAACTCCGGCGGGTCGGACGACTCGTCGTCAAGCCACGAGGGGAGGTACTCGCCGCGCACGTCCTCGCCGTCGGAGATGCGCCCGTACCACAGCCGCAGCGCGTCCTGCAGACGACGGAAGAGCGCGGCCCGGTAGCAGGAAAGCATGGCCCCGCACAGGGCCAGCGTCTCGTCGATACTGTCCAGGTAGCCGTCGGAGGCATCCTCTTTGAGCAGGCGGTTCTTGAAGGCCAGAGCCTTCTCGAAATCACGCCTCACCTGGTCGTGGTTGGCCGACAGCTGCCCGCCCAGGCTGTCCAAGGCGCCCCGGCGGCTGGCCATGCCCCCTTTGGCCAGGGCCAGGTCGTCGGGGGTGAAGGCCACCGACGGCAGCAGGCCCGCCAATGCCGAGGGCTGCTTCGGCTTGCCGTTCACCCGAAAGCGCCTGCGGCCCTCGTCCACCACCATCTCCACCTGCACCAGCCGCTGCCCATCCCCCAGCTCGGCGGATACGCTGGCGCGCTCTGCACCCTCGCGCACCAGCTCGGGCACACGGGGGCTGCGAAACGACGACCGGGAGGTGAGCAGGGCCAGGGCCTCCAGCAGGTTCGTCTTCCCGGCGGCGTTGCGGCCGGAGAACACCGTCAGCATGCCAAGCCCCTCCAGACGAAGGGCTTGGTAGCTGCGGAAGTCGCGCAATGTCAGGCTCTGCACCCTCAAGGGCTGGCCTTCTTACATGGAGATGGGAACGACGAAGTACAGGAACTTGTCGGAGGCGTCGGCGGAGCGGAAGATGCCCGGCTGCCGGTTGGTGGTGGTCTCCAGATAGGCCTCCTCGCCACCAAGGGCCGACAGGCCGTCCAGCACGTAGGAGCAGTTGAACGAGATGGCCAGCTCCTCGCCTTCCCCTTCGCAGGACACCACTTCCTGGGCGCTTCCCACGTCCTGCTCCACGCTGGTCAACTGCAGAGTCTTGGCCTCGGGGGAGATGTTGAACACCACCCGCGCATCGGCGCGACCGATAACGCTCATGCGGCGCACGGCCTGGGTCAGACGCTGCTGGTCCACCTTCACGCGGGTGTTGTAGGAATCGGGGATGAGCATGCGGTAGTTGGGGAAGTTGCCCTCGATGCGGCGGTTGATGAACACCGTGTTGCGGTAGTGGGCCACGATCTGGTTCTCGGCCAGGGCAAGGTGAATGCCCTCGTCGGAGGGGGCCAGGGCGGCCAGCTCGCGCATGAAGGCGCCCGAGATCACGGCCTGGAAGTCCTCTGCTTCGCAGGCCAGGTCGGCCTCAGCCAGGGCCAGCCGGTAGGTGTCGGTGGCCACCATCTTAAGCGAACCGCCCTCCAGCGACACCAGGATGCCGGTGAAGATCGGTCGGCTCTCGTCGCGCGACACCATCTTCTCCACCCGCTTCACCATCTGGGAGAACATGTTGAATGGGATGCATATCTCCTGTTCAGTGCTCACCTTCGGGAAACCGGGGAAGTCCTCGGGGTCCAGCGTCTTCAGCGAGAACGAGGTGGTATCGCAGGTGATGATCGCGGAGTCCTCCTCGGCCACCACGTACACCGCTGCGTTGGACAGGTTCTTGACCACGTCCAGGGTCAGCTTCGCGGGAAACACCGCTCGTCCCTCCTCCTCCACCATGGCGTTCACGGTGTACTGGATGGAAAGCTCTAGGTCAGTGGCCTGCAGGGTGATGGAGTCGCCCCGCGCTTCGATGTAGATGCCTGCCAAGATGGGCAGGGTCGAGCGCGTGGAGGCTCCCTTCTGCACGATGCTGAGGGCGCTTTGGAACTCCGACTGGTTGATGACGAACTTCATCGGCGGGCCTTTCTATTGACTATCTTTCTCTTTTCTAAAATACATCCATCGTAGTAATAAGAGCGGTGGAAAGGGGGATAATCCGCGTCTTTCCAGATGAGGGCTCGGTTCGTTTGCCGTTTCCATGGTGGGAAGGATGTGCTTCCTTTCCACCGCCTTTCGAGGCCCCCCGTCAATCCACCGCACCACGGCCGTTTTCCACCCTTGCTCCGCCGCTTTTCAAGCGTGTTGTCAAGCATGGGACTTGGAAGGTACATGCTCTACGCGTCTCTGATGGATTGGCGCAGCAACTCTATCTCTTCCTGGAGGGTCCGGTCCTTCGGCAGCTTGCCCCCTATGGTCTTGTAGGCGTACATCACCGTGGTATGGTCGCGGTTTCCGAACTGCTTTCCGATGTCTCCGAACGGCAGGTCTATCATCTCGCGGCACAGGTAGATGGCCACATGCCGGGCATGGGCGATGTTGCGCGAGCGTTTCTTCCCGATCAGGTCGGCGTGGCTTACCTTGTAATGGGACTCAACCTCGCGCTGTACGTCGGGGACGAGGATGCGGCGGGAGGGTCCGCTGCTGAAATACCCTTCCAGCACGCTTTTCACCTCTCCCACCGAGATCTCGTCCATCTGGAACGTCCTCATCTGCTGGTAGATGCGCCCCACGGCGCTTTTGAGCTCGCGGATGTTGCTGCCGCTCATCTCGGCGATGCAGGTCTGGGCTTCCCGCGACAGCTGGAAGCCTCCGCCGGGCTCCATGGCGCACAGGTCATCGATGTGGTTCTTGATGATTCCCAGCTTCGTTTCCACCGTGGGCGGTTGAATGTCGCAGGTCATTCCCTGGTTGAAGCGGGAGGTATAACGCTCGTCGATGTCGATGTTGGAAGGGCTTCGGTCGGCCGACAAGATAATCTGCTTGCCGCTGTCGATGAGTTTGTTGAACATCTGGAACACCGCGTCCAGCGTCAGCTTCTTGCCCTGCAGGTGCTGCACGTCGTCCACCAGCAGCACGTCGGCGCTCTCGTAGCGGTCCTTGAATGCCCGGTAGCTGGTGCGGTCCTGGGCTTGCACGCGCCCGGCCTCCACGTAGTCGTCCACCAGGGAGTTCGTGTCTACGTAGACCGTCTTGCGGAAGGTCATGTTCTCGTTGATGTACTTTTCTATGGCCCGCAGCAGGTGCGTTTTGCCAAGACCGCTCTTCCCGTAGATGAACAGCGGGTTCGACATGGGTAGCCCCGGATGTTCTGCCACCTTCATGGCGGCGTCGAAGGCAATGGCGTTCGAGTCGCCCACGACGAAGTTCTCAAAGGACATGCTTCCCGTGGTGGCGTCGTCGAGTCCCCGCCTTTCGGGGGTATCCGCCGTTTTCTCTGGTCGGGTGCTTGCAGGTGCCGCATTTGCCTCTGCTGCGGCGGGTACTGCCCGATCTGCTGCCGCAACGGTTTCGGGTGCTCTGGCCGCCGGTACGCCCTGGCCCCCCCACCCCTGCCCTGCGCCGGCGTCGCCCGCCGGTTGGTTGGGGGCCTGCGGCGCGGCAACAGGGGCCGCAGGCGATACGGCGGGCGTGTCGGAGGCCTGCTGCGCCGGCGCGCTCGGTGCCGCGCTCGGCTCGTCCACCTCTATGAGCACGGTGGACGCTACCCCCGACCACTCCTCCATCGCCCGGGTGATGTGTTCGAGGAAGTTCTGCTCTATATGCTTCTTTATGAAGTCGTTGTCGGCGGTGAGCATGAGGAACCCTTCGCTCGCGGCCTGGGGGTGCAGGCGCATGAAGAACGCGTCCACCTGGGGCGCGCTTACGCCGGGGTAGCTTTTCACCCGTTCCGTTACATCAGCCCATGTGCGTTCGAGTTCCAGGTTGTTCATGGGTCCCTTGGCCTTTCCTCCGGCACGTCCCGCTTCTGCTCTCTTCGCGACGCCGCCGCTTTCGCTCTCTTCGTGCCGCCACTGTTTCCGTTTACTTCGCTTCGGCGCCGAAGGGCCGGCTTTCCCGCCCTGCCTTCTAGCCGTCGCACATCCCGTTTCTTCATCAGAGGCTCTGGTTTCGCCTCTTCTGCCGTTTTCGCTTCTTTTCCTCTTCTGTTTCTTCCGCTTCTGGCGACCCGGACGCCCTTTCGACTCCGCAGCCGTTGCCTCGGTGTGTCGTCCCCCGCCGCCGCTCCTCTTTGCAGGTTTCGGAACCGCCGGCTGTGAAAAACGTTTCCAGCCGGTGCTCACACGGGGTTCTCTCGTTGACATTGTAGGGGATGGGGGCTGTAATTCCTATCGAACAGCCGTAAAATGTGGAAAATGTTAAAAACAAACCCTCCGATACATGCCGGCTTGTGGAAAAACCTTTTCCGTTGTTTTGTCAAGCGCGTTTCCATGAACGACGCGCAGCGCTTCCATCAGGTGATTTGATTTTGTCTGGTCAAGATAACATTTATTTGACCTGGGAAAATAGAACAGGCTCGCCATAGCGCCTCCGAAAATTATTTTCAATGGCGTCATAAGGCGAGGTCACGGAGATTCTGCAGGAGGCCTTCTGGAAACAAGGGCGAACATATGGGGTTGTTTTGGCTGGGACGGCTTTTATTTCACATTCTTGGATGGTTTTTCACGCCGCCGAATCGATGAATTTGAGAATTCTTCAATGTTTTCCACTTTCTCTGAACAAAAAGTGTAAAACTCTGAAAAATCGAGATGAACAAGTTGTTGAAAATTCAGAAAACTATGTTTTCCACCTGAAATGATGAGCGTTAACCCTGATGGATGGTTTTAGAATTCGAAAACAGGTACAATCTTTTCGGAAATCGCTCTGAAATCCTTGGAATACTGGAATTCTGAACAACGGAACATATATGGACAACCAGAATGAAATCCCAGATGAAGTGCGTGATTCAAATTATTCTGAAGGGCTGCCCTACGATTATTCGAACGTGGTGAATCCGGTTCGCATCGCCGTTTACGACGACGGGCACAGCATCCCGCGCATGGTGGTGGTGCCCCCGGCCGATACCGCCACGTTCATAGAGAACCTTTCCCAAATCGTCTACAACGAGGCGAGAAACGCCGGAGGGTCGCTGCCCTACATGGCAATTCGGGAAGTGTCGGAGAACTTCATCCATGCGCGCTTCGCCGAGGCCACCGTTTCCATTTTGGATCGGGGAAACACCGTCCGGTTCACCGACCAGGGTCCCGGCATCCCCGACAAGGAGCGCGCCCAGCAGCCGGGGTTCACCCGCGCCATCGAGCCTATGAAGCCTTACATCCGCGGCGTGGGCAGCGGTCTCCCTATTGTGCGCGAGTATATGGAGCTTTCCCGCGGCCGAGTGACCATCGAGGACAATTTGGGCACCGGCGCCGTGGTGACCATCAGTTTGGTGCAGGACGGGGCTGTTTCGGGAGAGCCTTCGTCCCCCCTTGCTACGAGACCAGCCGAAACGGGCGGCGAGGTTTCTACCTATGGAGTGTCATCGGGTCCCTCGATAGCCTATTTCCCCAACGGGTCAGGGACGGCGTCTGTTGGATCCGGCGCGCCGCAGGCTGGCTCTGCGAGTTTCGTGCCTGCCCAAGTCTCGCAGCCTGCTACACCTGGCGTCTACCCCCAACCGGCGGTTGGCTACGAGCCTTCGTCCCCGTATATGGCTTCCACGGCGTCTGCGCCGGTGTACGTAGCCCCCCAGGCGACCTACCCTTACATTCAGCAGGTTCCTACCGCTCAGTATGTGCCCGGGCAGCCTGTTCAGCAGCCGGTTCCCGCGTCGCCTTCGGTGGCGTCAGGTGTTCCTGCCGGGCAGTCCCATGGCCGCGGGTATTCGGTGGATATCCCCGAGCTCACCCAGCGCGAGCTCGACGCAATGGCGATTATGTATCAACAGGGGCCTATCAGAGGATCTCAGCTTGGGAAGATTCTCAACCTCGCCTCTTCGTCGACGTCTGCGGTGTTTGAGAAGCTGGAAGCTAAAGGTCTTGTGATGAAGTACGACGATAAGAAACGGGGTCTTACCGAAATCGGCAACATCATAGCGTCCCGGACAATCTAAAAGTTTTACCTGGTAGAATTGGTTTCATATCTTATAACTATGTAGTTAATGGAATACATATTTTAATATCTTGTTAACTAAAAGGCTGTGTAAATCGGCCTTTTCCCGTTTATGCAGTTCTTATGGCAAATCTGTTATTTAAGGCTCTGAACAGGAATTAATCCTTGCATGGATGTAGTCCGTGTGAAAAAATGGCCGATACGCATGTTTTGAGCAAAACGAAGGCGGTGCGGCTCATAAGGACCCCCGTCTTTGCATGTCGAAAGGGAAGACTATGAAGCGCACCTATCAACCTAACAAGCGTAAGCGTGCCAAGTGCCACGGTTTCCGTGCTCGCATGGCCACGAAGGGCGGCCGCAGCGTTCTGGCCCGCCGCCGCGCCAAGGGCCGCAAGCGCCTCTGCGTGTAAGACCGCGCACCCAAGCAGGTGAGAAAGGTTGGAGATCATAAAATCCCATGAGGATATCTCCAACCTTTTTTCATGCGGCGAGCGTCGTCATACGCCCTACCTGACACTCATCTCTCTACCTTGCGAAGAACACGACCACCCCGGTCGTGTTGCTTTTGTTGCGGGGAAGAAGCTGGGCGGAGCGGTGTGGCGAAACGGCGCGAAGCGGCGGATGAGGGAAATATGTCGCCTGGCCGGCGGCCCTCGGCAGGGTTATGACACGGTGTTTGTCGCCAAGCGGCGCATCCTGGATGTTCCCTATCGGGATGTCGAGCGCGCCTACGCCGAACTTGTTCGCAAGCGGAGGGGTTGAGAGATGGGTGGCCGCGCGGCGGCGCACGAGGAGCCTTCTCGCGTTGGTTCAAGGTTGAGAAGAATTCCGTGCTCCATTGCGCTGTTTCTCATCCGGTTCTACCGAGCGGCCATCTCGCCGATGTTCCCCTCTTGCTGCCGCTTCACTCCCACCTGCTCGGAGTACGGGATGATCGCGTTTCAGAGGTACGGGTTTCTCAAAGGGTTTCGGTTGACCGCCAAACGTATCCTCCGCTGCCGTCCTGGCGGCGGGAAGGGGTACGACCCGGTTCCCTAAACGTCGGGGTGTGCGGGTTGTTTGGCTGGAATAGGCTCTTCCAAGAGCAGAGAGGCAGGTACGGACAGCATGTGGGAAGTGTTTAAAGGCTGGATATTCGACATCATCCAGTTCTTCTACAACATGTGCGGCGACTGGGGTATGGCTATCATCATCGTAACGGTGATTTTCCGTATCATCATTTCCCCGCTCATGCACAAGCAGTCGAAGTCGTCGTATCAGATGCAAAAGGTTCAGCCCCTGATGCAGGAGATTCAGACGAAATACGCCAACGACCCCCAGCGCATGCAGGAGGAGATGCAGAAGCTCTACGCCGAGGTGAAGTTCAACCCCCTGGCCGGCTGCCTGCCCATGTTGCTGCAGATGCCCATCTTCATCGCGCTGTTCCAGGTACTCCGCGACGACATGCCCAGCAAGATCGGTGACAGCGCCTACCAGTTCTACAACCTGGTCCCCAACCTGATCACCACGCCCGGCCAGGCCTTCGGCGAAGGGTTCGGCACGTTTCTGCCTTACCTGATCCTCATGATCGTGTTTGCGGGCGCCACGTTCCTCCCCATGGTGCTTATGCAGATGGGCAACAAGGACAACCCCCAGCGCAATCAGACGCTCATCATGGCCGGCGTCATGAGTCTTTTCATGCTGTGGATCGGCTGGTCCTCCCCTGCCGGCGTACTTCTGTTCTGGGGCGCCTCCTCGGTCATCGGTATAGGTCAGCAGCAGATTTCGCTGCGTATCATGAAGAAGAAGGACGCCGAGGCCGAAGCGATGATCGACGTGAAACCCGTCGAGGTTGACGTCACCCGCAAGGTCAAGAAGCCCCGTCCCACCAAGAAGGACTCGTCGAAGCGCCGCTAAGCCGCTTTCACTGGGAAGTTCGGGGGTGTTTCACGTGAAACACCCTTTGGATACAAGATAAGGAGAATCTCATGAGCGAACAGGTTGAGGAGATGCCCCAGGAGGATTTCGCCGCTGCCGAGGCTTCCGAATCGCTGACGAACGGCAACGAGGAACTGGAGGTCACCGACGAGGAGCTTGATGCCATCGCCGACACCGCCATAGGCGCGCTGCAGGACATCCTGAAGCATTTCGATATCGGCGAGGTCACCATCGACGAGTACGAGGGAGACGAAGGGGAGCTCATCCTCGACATCACCGGCTCCGATCTGGCGGTGCTCATCGGTCGCCACGGCAAGACCCTCGACGCGCTGCAGTTCCTGGTCTCCGCCATCACCGTGCGCAAGATCGGCTACCGTTACCCGGTGGTCGTGGATGTGGAGGGCTACAAGGGCCGCCAGCGCGAGAAGCTGGAGAACATCGCCCGATCCAAGGCTGATTACGCTGTCAACCGCGGACACAGCGTGAGTCTGCGGCCCATGAGCCCCTACGAGCGCCGCATCGTGCATATCGCCCTTCGGGACGATGAGCGCGTGTACACGGAGTCCGAGGGCGAGGGCCCGTCGCGCCATATCGTCATCTTCCCTGCAGAGGGGTAAGCGCCATCTTCGGATTTCAGGGGCCCTGCGGGAAACCGTGGGGCCCTTGTCGTATGCGAGAGGGGGAGCCTGTGAATGCGCAGCCTTCGGCGCTCATGGAGCGCTACCTTGACCGGCTTATCCAGGAGAACGAGAAGACCAACGTAACGCGCATCACCGACAAGGAGAGTGCGCAGGTACTGCATCTTGAGGACTCGCTCGTGGCTCTTCCCGAGATGGGCGACGCCCCCGAAGGTCCCTATGCCGATCTTGGCTCCGGCGGCGGATTCCCCGGCGTTCCCTTGGCCATTGCGACGGGCCGCCCGACATTGTTGGTAGATTCCGTAGCGAAAAAGATGCAGCTGGTCCACGGCATCGTGCAAGAGCTGGGGATTGGTAATGTTGAAGTGTACGCAGGGAGAATAGAGGATTTGGCCCGACAAAGACCCGGGGAGTTCTCCGTGGTGACCGCCCGGGCGCTGGCGCAGCTTTCCGTGCTGATGGAGCTGTCCTCACCCCTGCTCCGCCTTGGGGGAAGGCTCGTCTGCTACAAGGCGAACCCGAGCGAGGAAGAGCTGTCCCATGGTCTTTCGTTGCAGGATACCCTGGGCTTTTCCCTTGTATCCCAGCGCGAGGTGGATCTGCACGGCAACCACCGCACCATCCTCTGCTTCGAGAAGATTACGCAACCGAGCATCAAGCTGCCTCGTAAAACGGGATTTGCTCAGAAGAAGCCTTTATAGAGGATTCTTCTGCCAGTAGGGGCATTTTTCTAGCAGCTCGCTCGCAGCAGCGTGCCCGACGATGTTGAATTCCCATCAGCAGGGACGTCTTGCCGGTAAACCGTATAGCATTTTCTTCGGAGAAAGACCTCCGTTTGCTCAGATGAATGGGTGAAGAGGAAGACGGTTCACTGGCTGTGCGGGAAGCGTTTTCCAGCAGAGGTCCTGGCGGCTTTTCCTCCTGCGCTCCTGTTTCCATTCCGCTAACTATGATGATTCGTCCCCAGAGGGTTTCTCCTTCGCAATTGTTTCACGTGAAACACCCTAAAGCCGCTATACTATGGCTCAACTGTGGAAGGAGCCGCGCATGGGGTTTTTTGACAATCTAAAACGGGAGCGTGGAGCCGCCGTACCGGCCGCCGAACCCGTCGTGGAGGAAACCGAGACGCCCGAGGAGGAAGCAGTCGAGGAATCCTTGAATATAGAGGACGTCGAAGTGGTCGAGCGAGCGCCCCAACCTCGGGTCAGCGGCGAGGGCTTCGTTCCGACCGAGGTGAAGTCCTATAGTCAGAAGAAGCGCGTGAACCACGTGGTAGGGCAGACGAAGATTCTGGCCATCATCAACCAGAAAGGCGGCGTGGGGAAGTCCACCACCGCCATCAACTTGTCCGCTGCCCTGGGCGCGTTGAACAAGCAGGTGCTGCTGGTTGACTTGGACCCGCAGGGAAACACCACCAGCGGCTTGGGCATCGAGAAGAGCCAGATCGACAACTGCATCTACGATGTGCTGCTCAACGATACTCCCCTGACCGACGTTATCATCCCCGACGTCTATGAAGGGCTCGACCTGGTTCCGGCTACCATCAACCTGGCCGGCGCCGAAGTGGAGCTGGTGTCCGAGATGGCCCGCGAGAACCGCCTGAAGGATGCCCTGGGCAGCCTGCGCGGCCGCTACGACTACATCCTTATAGACTGCCCCCCTTCCTTGGGGCTTCTCACTGTGAACGCCCTGGTGGCGGCCGACAAGCTGTTCATCCCCATCCAATGCGAGTTCTACGCCTTGGAAGGCGTGACAAAACTTCTCGATTCGATGAAACGTGTCAAAACGCGCCTGAATCCCACCTTGGACATCTTCGGCGTGCTGCTGACTATGTACGATGGCAGGACCACCCTTTCGCGCCAGGTGGCGTCGGAGGTGCGCTCCTACTTCGGGAAGATTGCGTTCACCACCACCATTCCCCGCACCGTGAAGCTTTCGGAGGCCCCCAGCTACGGGCAGCCGATTATCGAATACGACCCCGCAGGCAAAGGCTCGCAGGCCTACCTCGATCTGGCTAAGGAAGTGATTCGCCGTGGCTAAGGCAACTAAAAGCGGTTTGGGCAGGGGCCTGAATTCCCTGTTGGGGGGCTCTTACGACGAAGCGGCGCCGGCAGAGCCGAACCAGCGTCGCGTCACCGTGGCGGAGGATCCCCAGCGGGAGCAGCCTCAGGAGAAGCCGCAGGTGGAAAAACCCGAGCCGGTTCGGAAGGTGGTCGAGGAGCAGTCCGAACCTGCTCAGGAACCCGCAGCGCCCCAGAAAGCCGCTGTGACGGCCCCTACGGATGCCGAAGAGGCCGTGGTCATCATGCGCCCGGCACGAGTTGAAAACCCGCCGGAGAAGGCCTCTCAGGAAGCCGCTGGGGAACCGAAGGGCCCGAAGACTTACGCCCAGCGCGCCGCCGAGGTGTTCTCCCGCCGGCAGGTGGCCGCCCCTAAAAGCAAGACGGCGGACGTTTCCTCGACGACCGCTGCCGAAGATGATGCGGTTGTCGAGGTGGAGAGCAGCGTGCGCGCCGGCTCGGTGACTACCCGCGGCAACAACGAGGTGCCCGTATCCTCGGTGGAGCCGAACCCCGACCAGCCCCGCATTGCCTTCAACCAGGAGGACTTGGAGGAATTGGCCCAGTCCATCCGCAAGAACGGCATGATCCAGCCGATTCTGGTGAGGCCTCTTGGCGCCAACCGCTACCAGATCATCGCCGGCGAGCGCCGCTGGCAGGCTTGCAAGATGGCCGGGATGAAGATGATTCCCGTGAGCATCCGCGAGGCCGACGACGACGGCGCCATCGAGCTTGCCCTGGTCGAGAATCTGCACCGCAACGACCTGAACCCCATCGAGGAAGCCTACGCCTACAAGCGCCTGATGGACAAACAGGGGCTCACCCAGTCCGAGCTCGCCCAGATGATGTCGAAGGGCCGCTCCACCATTGCAAACGCCATCCGCCTGCTCGACTTGCCCGAAAGCGCCCAGCAGCTGCTCTTCGAGGGGAAGATCACTCCCGGCCATGCGCGCGCCATCCTGTCGATTCCCAGCAAGGAGGGGCGCGAAGCCCTCACGAAGAAGCTGGTGGAGGAGAAGCTCTCCGTCCGCGACACCGAGAACCTGGCGCGCCTGTTCGCCCACAAGCGCCCTGAACCGCCCCGCAAACAGCCCATGCCGCCCAGTTTCAAGAAGGCGGCCCGGTCGCTTCGCCGCATGCTCCAGACCGGGGTTCGCGTGAAGGTGTCCGGCGGGAAGAATCGCTTGGAGATCGAGTTCAAGGACGAAGAGGATCTGCAGCGCCTCCTCGCCGAGTTCGCTGCCGCCCGAAAGGCGAAGAAGGACTAAGAGGGCGCACCGCGAGCAAAGTGATGCAGCTTCAAGAAGGCGGGCTTGCTCCCGCCTTCTTGCTCGCCCGGTAGATTCATCTGACCAGAGGTCGTAGAGGCGGACCGGCACCGACGAGAAGCGAAGGAGACCCTATGAGCAAGCAATCCATCAAGCGACTTTCGCGCCAGCAGCTGCAGGAAGCCCTGCAGGAGCTGGGGCAGCCGAAGTTCCGCGCCCAGCAGGTGTACGAGTGGGTCTACGGCAAGCATGCCGCCTCCTTCGACGAGATGACCAACCTTCCGAAAGCCCTGAGGGAGACCCTGGCCGAATCCTACGAGCTTTCCTTTCCCGAGGTGGCTCACAAGGCGCTGTCCTCCGACGGTACGGAGAAGTACGTGGTGCGTTTCGCCGACGGAGCATGCGTGGAGACCGTGGGAATCCCGTCGGCCAACGGGCAGCGCCTGACGGTGTGCTTCTCCACCCAAGCCGGCTGCTCCATGGCCTGCAGCTTCTGTGCTACGGGAAAGCAGGGGCTTACGCGCAACCTTACCTGCGGCGAGATGGTGGACCAGGTGGCCCTTGTAGGTCGGCAGATGGGACGTCGTGTCACCAACGTGGTGGCCATGGGGCAAGGGGAGCCCTTCGCAAACTTCGACGCGGTGCGAGCCGCCCTTGAGATCATGAACGATCCGAAGGCCCTGGGCATCGCCGCCCGGCAGATCACGGTTTCCACCTGCGGCATCCTATCCGGCATTCGCCGCTTCTCCGAGATTCCCGAACAGTTCACCTTGGCTGTGTCTCTCCATTCCGCCGACCAGGCGACCCGCGACAAGCTGATGCCGTCCATGGCCCATCAGACGCTGCCGGCCTTGCGCCAGGCTATAGTTTCGTACGCGGCCAAAACGAACCGCCGCGTCACGTTGGAGTACATCTTGCTGGCGGGGGAGAACGACAGCGACGCCCACCTGGAGGCTTTGACCGAGTTCGCCCGCGGGCTGCTCTGCCATGTGAACCTCATTCCGCTGAACGCGGTGGACGGATCGTCCTTCAAGCCCTCCGACCATGCTACGGTGGGCAAATGGGTTCGCGCCCTCGAGAAGGCCGGCGTGCAGGCCACCGTCCGCCGGTCGAAAGGCGGTGACATCGCCGGCGCATGCGGGCAGCTGAAAAACGAGATGACCGCCCCGTACCGCCCGTAGGCCTTTCGGTCTGTTGCTTCGGTAAGGGCGGGCGGCGGACAATTCGCGCGTCGAGGAGCTTTGCTATACTTCCCGACGTATCGACCGGAACGTTTGCAGCCAAGATCTTTCGGAGGAAGTGTCCATGGATTGCCAGAAGTCGAATGAACGGTCAGCCAACGGCCTCGTGCCCGGGCAGTGCCCTGTGGCGGTTCTTTGCGGAGGAACCAGCACCGAACGGGAGATCTCGCTCAAATCGGGTGCTTCCTCGGCAGAAGCCCTTCGAGAAGCGGGATTCCCCGTCACCGTTTTTGATCCCGCACGCAAAGAAGACCTTCTGGCCCTGATGACCGGCGATTTCGCCGTCGCGTTTCTATGCACCCACGGCAAAGGCGGCGAAGACGGCACGCTTCAAGGTTTCCTGGACACCATCGGGCTTCCCTACACCGGGTCGGACGTGTGGTCGAGCGCTGTGGCCATGGACAAGACCAAAACGAAGCTGTTCTACCGCGCGTCCGGCGTGCCCACCCCGGCTTCCGTGTGGCTGCGCAAGGGCGAACCCGCAGACGCCGGCGCCCTGGTGAACGAGCTCGGCTCGCACCTGGTGGTGAAGGCCGCATCGGGCGGAAGCACCTTGGGACTTTACATCGTGGAAGGAAGGGATGAGCTGGCCGAGGCGCTGCAGCAGGCCTTCTCCTTCGACGACGACGTTCTGGTTGAGCAGTTCATTGCCGGCTCCGAGTACACCGTTTCCGTGCTGGGCAACAGCGATCCGGAAGCGCTGCCGGTCATCCAGATTCTGCCCGCCAACGGCAGCTTCTACGACTTCGAGGCGAAGTACGCCCCCGGCGGCTCGCGCCATGTGTGCCCGGCACCGCTCTCCGACGAGCAGACCGATCGCATGCAGCGCTATGCGGTTATGGCCCACAAGGCCCTGAGCTGCCGCGGCGTGTCCCGCACCGACTTCATCATGGACGACGACGGCGCCATGTGGGCCTTGGAGACGAACACGCTGCCCGGCATGACCAGCACCTCGCTCATTCCCGACGCCGCGCGGGTGACGGGGATGGACTTCCCCACCCTGTGCACCCAGTTGGTTTCGTTGGCGTTGGAGTAGTAGCTCTTTCGAAGCCCGCGCCCGGGGCCGTGCCTTGGCGTTTCGGGAATCGGCACGATCGCACCGTCTCGCCTCCCCCTGAGGGGGTTGTCCCGGCCGCCTCAAGAAGGGGAAGCCGGGCTAGACGATGCCGGCTGCCTTCAATCCCAGCAGCGCCGCCCCGGCAACGAGGGCGATGATGAACGCCCAGCTGACAACATAGCAGCCGACGTTGCGCGAGCGCCCCAGCTCGATAACTTTCTCGGAAAGCTTGCGGCGCGACTTCATGATGACGGTTCCGGCTGCCCGCTTCGGCAACGGCACGGTCTTGGTGGGTTTCCAGTCGCCCCCGGCTTCCAAGACGGACCGAACCGCCTGGGAGCCCAGGTTCACCTCCGGGCGCACCCCGTCGGCAAGACGCTTGTCCACCAACGAGAGGAAACGGTCGAAGGCCGCCTGGTCCTTCGGGTCGAAGGCCACTACCGCCGCCTCGCCCCAGTAGCGGGCCGGCTCAGGGGAGTCGGTGTAGGCCACGAACGACAGCAGTGCCTGCAGCTTCCATCCACGGGCGTTCATGATGGCCAGCCGCCGCGACAGGTTCTCGTCGAAGAACGCCACCAGCGCCCCAAACCGGTTGCGCATCCAGGCCGTGGTCACGCCGTCTTGCGTGAGGAACTCTATATCGAACCTATCTCCCACCAGGTTGTCCGCGCCTACTAGCGCGCTGCCCTCCTTCTTCGAGGGAGTTTCGAACCGGGCATAGGTTCCGAAGTAGCAGTCCTGTTGCATCGGGGTCTCCTGGCGGTCGGCGCGGGCGCGATGTTTCACGTGAAACATTCGGTTCATCCGAAGAGCGCTCTTGCGATGCAACGCGGCCACAGAGGTGCCGCTGCTTTCAGAAGGACGCTTCCGGACGGACGGAACCATTGTAGCGAAGGCGTGCTCCGCGGGAGCGGCGCAAGGGTGTTTTGGGCATGGAATCGCGGCCCTCTGGTAAGCGAGCAGAGGGAAAGATGATAGTCTGACGTGCAAGAACAGCTTCGACTACCGAAGGGCGCCCCTTTGCTTGCAGATTACATAATGGACGGTACGCCGGAATCGGTGGTGCGGCGTTACGCTGGCCTGTCCCGCTTGGCCGATGCTTCTGATTTCGGACCGCTCGATCGCAACGTGGTGGTTCTTGATACAGAGACCACTGGCGTCTCGTTCAACCACGACGAGCTTACCCAGATAGCGGCCGCGCGGTTGGAATGCGGACGCATCACGGAATGGTTCGTCACCTTCGTGAACCCGGGCAAGCCCATTCCCGAAGACGTCGCCCATCTGACCAACATCCACGATACCGACGTGGCCGACGCCCCTACTCCCCAGCAGGCGCTGGAGCAGCTGGTGGAGTTCGTGGGCGATGCGAAGGTGGTCGCCCACAACGTCGGGTTCGACCGTACGTTCACCACTCGCCATCCCGAAGGCTATCCACTGCTCGAGAACGTGTGGATCGATTCTCTCGACCTGGCCCGCATCGCGCTGCCGCGGATGAAGTCCCATCGGCTGCTGGACCTGGTGCGCGCCTTCGACGCACCGCTTTCCACCCACCGGGCCGATGCCGACGTGGAGGCCACGTGCGCCATGTACCGCATCCTGCTGGCTGCGGTTGAGGCCATGCCGCCGTCGCTGACGGTGGAGATAGCCGACCTTCCGGCGGAAGGGCTGTGGTCCACCCAGTTCGTGTTCAAGGTTTTCGCCGCGGAGTACCGCCGCATGGTCCATGGGAGCCTGGCCGCGTCGGACGAGGGTGCCCAGCCTGCGCTCGAACCGGCCTGCGGGGTTGTGGACGAGCTTCCCGACCAGCCCCAGGAGCTTCAAGGGCAGTTCGACCTGCTGCTGGCAGAAGCCGACATGGGAGCCGGGATCGACCGCTATCCGATGACGTTGCCGGGTGCCGTGGTGCGCGGCAACGCCGACGTTCGCTTCTCTCTTCGCTCCCTGCGCCATCGGCGTGCAGGGGACGCGGCCCCTCCGAAGCGTGATGCTGAGGTGCTGGCGGAAGACCCTTCCCAGGGCTTGCGGTTCGCCGACAGCGCCCAGGTGGACGAGGCGTTCTCCACCGAGGGAGCCGTGGGGTCGCTCTACGGCGACTACGAACCCCGCCCGGCGCAGCTGGCCATGGCCCAGGCGGTTAACAAGGCCTTCTCCACCTCTGAGAATCTGGTGGTAGAGGCGGGAACCGGCGTGGGGAAGTCCATGGCATACCTGGTGCCCAGCGCCTACGCCGCGCTCATGAACGACGTGACCGTGGGCGTGGCCACCAAGACGAACGCCCTCCTTGACCAGCTGGTGTACAAGGAGCTGCCCGCCTTGGCCGACTCTCTTGCCGCCGTCAACCCCGATGCGCCGCGGCTTACCTACGCCCCGCTGAAAGGGTTCTCCCACTACCCGTGCCTGCACAAGGTGGACAACCTGCTGCGCGCAGGGGTGGGCACGCGCCTGGTGAACAACGTGGAGATGCCCCAGGCCCCTGCCGTGGCCGGGCTGCTCTCCTTCATCGAGCAGTCCGACATCGACGACATGGACAGCCTTAAAATCGACTACCGAGCCCTGCCCCGCCCCGCCATCACCACCGGCAGCCTGGAGTGCCTGCGCCGGAAGTGCCCCTACTACGGCAACGGCTGCTTCGTGTTCGGGGCCCGCCGCCGCGCCGAGGCGTCCCATATCGTGGTGACCAACCATTCTCTGCTGTTCTGCGACGTGGTCGCCGACGGGGGTCTTTTGCCTCCTGCCCGGTTCTGGGTCATAGACGAGGCCCACTCCGTGGAGGACGAGGCGCGGCGGGCCTTCTCGCTGAAGATCTCGGCCGAGGAGCTGCTGTCCATGGCCTCGAAGGCCAACAGCGCCAGCAGCCGGCGGGACATGTTCGCGCGGGTGGAGTCCCGCATCCAGTCGGTGCCCGGCGAGAAGCTGGTGCTGGCGGACCGCGAGGCCGCCAACGCCGGGATAGGGGTCTCGTCCGCCGATGCGGAGGGCAACGACACCGGCGATGCGGGCAGTCTGTTCTACGCCCTGGTGGCGAAGGGGCGGCGTCAGGGCGTATCGTTCCGCGAAGCAGTGGAGCAGTTCAACGGCGCCATGAAGGGCCTGCTCTACTTCGATCAGGCGAAGGGCAGCAAGCGCTACGAGACCACGGAGCTGTGGGTCAACGAGACGGTGCGCGCATCGGCGGTGTTCCGCGAGCTTTCCCTGGCCGCTACTGCGCTCAAAGAGGTGTCCGAGCGCCTAGCGTCGGCCTGCCAGGGCGTGGCCGGCTACCTGGAGGGCATCGAGGGCATGGCCGATAGCCAGCGCGAGTTCGCCGCCCTCGCCTGCGACCTGAAGGGCCTTGTGAATGCCCTGGAGGTGATATTCGAACGGCCCGAGGACACTTACGTGTACTCTGCGATGCTGAACAAGCACAAGGACCGCTGGCAGGACAGCGTGGAGGCTCAGCTGCTCAATGTGGGCGACGCCCTGAACGAGACCCTGTTCGCCCGCACCTTCAGCGTGGTGTTCGCGTCGGCTACGCTTTCGGTGGACGGGAAGTTCGACTCCTTCGCCAACGCCATCGGCCTGGACCAGGGGGAGCAGTCTCAGGCCACGAAGCTTGCCCTGCAGTCCCATTACCGCTTCGACGAGCAGATGACCATCTACGTGCCCACCGACATGCCCGAGCCGAACGACCCGGCCTATCTGGGGGCGCTGCAGCGCCTGCTGACCGAAACTCACCGCGCGCAGCAGGGGTCTATGCTGACGCTGTTCACGAACCGCCGCGAGATGGAGGCGTGCTACGAGGTGGTGCGCGACGACCTGAAGGGCGACGATCTGCGCGTGGTGTGCCAGAAGTGGGGGGTGTCGGTCAAGGGCCTGCGCGACGATTTCCTTGCCGACGAGCACCTGTCGCTGTTCGCGCTGAAGAGCTTCTGGGAGGGCTTCGACGCCCCCGGGTCGACGCTGCGCGGCGTCATCATCCCGAAGCTGCCCTTCGCCAAGCCAAGCGACCCGCTTTCCTGCGAGCGCGCCGCCCGGGACGATGCGGCCTGGCGCCGTTACGTGCTGCCGGCGGCGGTGCTGGAGACGAAGCAGGCAGCAGGGCGCTTGATACGCAAGGCCGACGATTCCGGCGTGCTGATCTTGGCCGACGGCCGGTTGTTGACGAAGTCCTACGGGAAGATGTTCCTGCGCTCGATGCCCAGCAAGACGGTGAAGATGCTCACTTGCGCCGAGATAGTCGAGGAGTTGCGGCAAGCTGCGGCGCACCGCCCCGCCGCCGGGCGCTCTGCGGAGACGGGCGATGGCGCGTAGCGACGACAAGCTGGCTCGCGCAGCCCATATCAAGCGCCATACCCTAGGCACATCCAACGAGATCTCGCTCAGCGTGCTAGACGCCGCCCGCAACAAGCTGGATGCCGGGCAGGAGCGCCAGGGCGGCTCCGGCAGGCTTCCTCGCCCGTCCTTCTCGTTGCCGCGCCCTTCGTTCGGCGTGCCCCTGCCGCGCAAGGCGCCCAAGGAGAAGTCCCGCGCCGAAGGGCTTCACGGACGGTCGTCGGGAAGCCACGGCGCGTGGTCGGCCCGGGTGGCCGAGCAGCCCGGCGTGCGCAGCTCTGCCTCCACCGGGCTTCCGGTGGAGAGCTTCACCGGTGCGTCCGGGGAGATTTCCCGAAGGAAGCGCCTGCGCCGCGTGGCCGCCTTCGCCGCCGCGGGGGTAGCTGTGGTGGCTGTGGTGGCAGCCGTGGGCAGCGCCGGGGCCTGGTGGGCGGCGCGCACCCAGTCCCAAACGCAGGGAGCCGCCCAGCTCCAAGATGCGTTCGCCTACCTTGCCGAAGCCGACGAGTCCCTTGCCGCGTTTGACGAGTCCTACAACCAGGTCTTCGGCGACGGCGGCTTGCCGAGCCTGCGCAGCGCCGCCCCTTCGAGGGGGGCGCTGGTTGCGGAGCCGGAGGATGCGCAGACCGCAGATCGGTTGGAGCGGCTTTCCCTCACCCCCTCGCCCGAGGCCATGGAGGCTGCGTCGGCGGCCCTGCAGGCCTCCGGCGTGCAGGTGGAGATGGCCCTAAGCCAGCTTCAGGATAACGACGACCGGGAGGCGGCCAGCCAGGTGAGCGCGTCGCTGACGAGGAAGCAGGAGATGCTTTCCGCGGCCGGAGCGCTGCAGCTTTCCGCTGCGGGCGCCGCCGCTGCGCTCTCGGATGCGGTGCAAGGCTGGAACGCCCTTGTGGAGGCCGACGAGCTGGCCCGAAGTGCCGTGTCCGCGCTGGGCGGGGCGAGCGAGGACCAGATACGGGAGTCCTCCGAGCAGGGAAGCGCCGCCATCGTCCGGTTCCAGGAAGCCCAGACGTTGCTTGCCCAAGCGGCTCAGGCTTACCCCGTCTGTTCGCTTGATGCCGTGCAGGACTACGTCCAGCTGCGCTTGCAAGCACTTGACCAGGCCCAAGCCTCCAACCAGGCGCTGCTAGACGGAGATACGGAAGCGGCGGTAGAGCATAACGACCGCTACAACGAGCTGGACGCTCAGGCCGCTGAGGACGCCCAGAATCTTCCTACCTCAATGGAATCCCATATTCTCCAGGTGTTCCTGGACGACGCAGCCGCCGCTTGCCAGGCCTACGAGCAAGCTCGGGTACAAGCGGCCGCAAGTGACGCATTTATTCGCGATTATTTGGGAACATCCCAGTAATGGCGTATACTAAAAACAACTGTGCGTAATTACGCTCGAATATGATTCCCCCTGGGGACTAGGCAAACGAAAGGACAAGGATATGGCGGAGATTCTCGACCATGTTGCCTATCTGTCCAACGAAATAGGACCTCGCCCTGCCGGCACCGAAGAAGAGCAGCAGGCGGCGCTCTACCTCACCGAGCGGATACAGAAAGAAGCGGGGCTTTCCGCCCATATGGAGGATTTCGAAAGCGCGCCTTCGCCCGATCTTCCCCGGGCTATCTGCTGCGGGCTTTCCCTGGTCGTGGTGTTGCTGTCGTTCTTCCTGCCGGTTCTATGGCCGGCGGCCGTCGCTGTCACGCTGGTGGCGGGCGTGCTGTTCATTTTGGAGGAGCTAGACCGCCCGGTGTTGTCCCGCTTTCTGGGCAAGGGCGTGAGCCAGAACGTGGTGGCCCGCTACGAGCCCGGTTACTCCGAGCAGGCTGGCGGTACGCGCCGGCGCAAGGTTATCCTGGTGGCCCGCTACGACTCGGGGAAGGTGCGCGCCGAGCTGCGCGAGCCTTTCCTGTCTGTCCTTCCCATTCTCCAGAAGGGGACGGCCATGTCCATGGCGCTGCTACCCGTGCTGGCGCTGGTGCGTTTCGTGGGGGTTGGAGAAGAGGGCGATGCGTCTGCGCTGGTGCTTACAGCGTTGATGGCTATCGCTTGCCTGTTCTGTCTGCTCACGCTGGTTATCTCCATTATGCACAAGGTTGCCCACTACAACGATGCGGCGAACTGCAACGCCTCCGGCGTGGCGGTGATGTTGGAGGTGGCCAAGCGCGTGGGGACCGGTCGCATCCCCGAGGCCGAGATCGCTGCCCAGCAGGAGAGCGCTCAGCCCCTAGTGCACGGCCAGGAGGCCGCCTACGCCGCCGATGTGGTGCCGCAGGGCGCTGAGCTTGTGTACGAGGTCGCAGAAAACGCCTCTCCCGCGTTGGGGAATTCCGGACGCATGCATGCGGGTTCCTCGCATACCGCCCATCCCAACAGCGCCGTCGGTGCGGCCGCCGGACGCCAAGGGGCTGTATCTGCAGCAGCGGTGGCAGCCGGGCGTCCCACTGACGGCCTGGCAGCAGCCAAGGCCGCCATTGCAGCGCTGACCGGCCAGCCCGTGGAGGGGGCAGCCACGGTGTTCGCCGAGGTGGTCGACAGTGCCGCCGCGCCTCTGGCCGCAAGCCCTGCGCCGGCGGCTTCCATAGTGGGGGTAACGCCCGCCGCCTCCGCCGCGCCTGCTGACGACGCCGCTGATTTCGTGGCCGACGAGGCCTATGCCCAGGAAATCCAGGAGCTCCAGTCCGTTCCCGCGGCTTCGGCCCAGCCTTCCTCCCAGCCTGCGGTTCCCGATTGGTATGCCGAAGCCCAGAAGAAGGCCAAGCGCCAGGAGCCGCCCACCCGCCCCGTTCAGCGTTCCCGCTACGCCGATGCGCTCGACCAGGCGGTGGTGGAGAGCAACGGCCACTTCGCCGAGGCCAACCTGATTGTGGAGCAGCGCCTGGAGGAGACGCTTTCCGCCGGTCGCGAGGAGATTCGCGAGGTCAAAGCCCCGCAATGGACCCTTTCCGACAACAGGGCAGCGGTGTCGGCACCGGAGACGGCGCCCCAGGATTCCGCTTCCGCAGTCGCTCCTTCGGACGCCCCGGAGCCTTCCGAGACCGTAGCCCTTCCGCAGTGGCTTAACGCGGTGGCCGGCGCCAAGGAAGAGGCACAGGACGCCGCCGCTCAGCGCACGGCCCATCGGGTGGACGTTACCCGCGCTCCCTTGGATGCGAGCGGCCGCATCGACATCTCGCTGGTGCCGGACACCCCTCAGGCTGCCCCGCGCCCCATCACGCTGCCTTCCATTGGCGTTTCGGCCGCCAACCTGGCTCCCATCACCGAAATGCCCAAGCAACGCGCCCCTCTGGCCGAGGAAGGCGTGGCGCCCACGGCCAAGAGCCTGCTGTCCATGCTTCCTTCCATCACGCTGGACGACATTGCCGCCGAGCATGCGCAGACCGGGTCCGACTCCGCCGCATCCGACGGCTCCGTGGCCAGCGCCCTCGCGGGCATGCCCTCCCTGGGCAAGACCGGTTCGGTGGGCATTCCGCTGCGCTCGACCATGGCCGGCCTTTCCGGCGCCATCCCCGCCGTGTCGGCCAGCCCCAGCAACACCTCGTCGTTCGCGCCGGTGGCCGGTGCCCTGGTGAACGAGGCGCTGAGCCAGGAGGCGGCCGCCGTGGCCGTGGTGCAGAACGTCGCCCCTGCCGCCCCTGCCGAGCCGTCTCTTCCCGGCGCGACGGTGTCCTTCGCGCCTGTGGGAGAGCGCCTGTCTGCTGAAGCGGGCGGCGACTTCATCATCGACGATGCCGACGATTCCGACTACGTGACCAGCCAAAGCGGCGTGGGGACTTTCGGCGGGCCGGCCTACGTGGAGATGCCCAAGTCTCGCATGCAGCGCTTCTTCGGGAAGTTCCGCCACAACCAGGAGCCCGACGAGTTCGAGGAAGTGTCGGCGCAGGAGTGGCTCAACGTGGACGAGAGCTTCGACGCCCGCACCGTGGGCGCGCAGCGGGGCAGCTGGGACAGCTTCCGCACCGAAGACCCGGCTGACGCTGCCCTAGGCGCTCAGCGGTCCTCTCAGCCCTTCGCAGGCCAGCCTCAGTCCGGTTCGTTCGCAGCCGGCGGCTCCTTCGTCGAGCCCGAGACCCAGGAGGCCCCCGAGCCGAAGCACCCTTGGCGCGTGCGCCGCGATCGTAACGAGTTCGGTATCGACGGCTTCGAGGACGACTGGTCGGGCGGCGCCTACACGCCCCGTCGCCTGGAGAACGGCGACCTCGATTCCCGCGACATCGCCGAAGAGGCCGCTTTGGCCGCCGCGGGCCGCGCCGAGGTGTCCGAGGAGCTTCGGCAGATCTACCAGTTCCGCAACCCTGACTTGAACATAGAGATCTGGTTCGTGGCCTTGGGCTCCGAGCTGTCGGGCAACAGCGGCATGCGCGCATTTATGGCTGAGCATCAGCAGGACCTGCGTGGTTCTGTGATTGTGGAGCTCTCGTCGCTGGGCGCCGGGGATATGTGCGTGGTCTCCGATGAAGGACGCTTGCGCAGCGTGAAGGTTCCCTCGCGCATGACCCGCTACATTCGCAAGGCTAGTCAGGCTACCGGCGTGTCGGTGGGGTCGGCCAAGATGAAATGGCACGAATCGGCGGCCTCCTACGCCACCAAGCAGGGCTGCCAAGCTATGCACCTGTGCGGCGTTGCAGGCCAGAAGCCGGCCTTCTTCGCCCAGATGGACGACGTGCTGGACAACGTGGACGAAGCCCTGTTGGAAGAAAACGCTACATTCGTTATGGAGTTGCTCAAGAATATCTAGTAATGCAAGAATTCCTTCGGCAAAACGAAGGGCAAAGCGTATAATAGGCCGCCGTGTGCCTGGGGCATAGGGGGTTCGCCCTTGCGGTCTCGGGAAAGAAAGAAGAATGTGGGCGGAGGCCCACCATAGAACGGGAAAGGGTATTTCAGATGGCTATCGAAGCTTATTGCGTCAAGTGCAAGGAAAAGAAGGTCATGAAGGACCCCGTCGAGAGCACGACCAAGAACGGCAAGCCGATCACCAAGGGCAAGTGCCCCGACTGCGGTACCACCATCTGCCGCATCGGCGCTGCGAAGTAGCCTTCCTGCTTCAACTGTTTCACCGCAAGGCGTCCCCTCGGGGGCGCCTTTTTCGCGCTCGGGCCTAGGCGCAGCCCGACGAAACGCGCCGCCTACGGCGGAGGGTCGTCCACGCCCGCGCCTTTCCGAGCGGCATCGACGGGGAGCGCGGAGAAAAGCGCTCCCGTTTCCCCAGTTCAAATCGCTGACATAATTTATGTGAGGGCGATGGGGCCATTCTTCCCAGTTCCTTGTGAAGCGCGCAGGGGCGAAACATGGGACCATGCTCGCCGTCTTGTTTCCAGCCTATTCGAGGAGGGTATACATGGAGAACATCAATCGACGCGGGTTTCTGAAGGGCGGCGCTGCGCTCGCTGCCGGAGCGGCTCTGGCGGGTCTTGCCGGATGCGCGCCGACCAACCAGAAGGGCAAAGAAGAGGTATCCGCCCAGGCGGCGACGAAACCACTGCCCTTGGACCTGAAGGAGTCCGACTTCGATTTCAGCGTCGTGGAGCTCGAGCCCATCACGGATTTTGCCGAGGAGCAGACCTACGACATCGTGGTCGTGGGTGCTGGTTGCGCTGGCGTGCCGGCCGTTCTGACCGCCGTCGAGGAGGGGGCGAGCGTGGCTTGCCTGCAGAAGGAAGCCGCCGTGTCCGCGAACGGCAACGGCGCCTCCTTCGTGGTGAACGCCGAATCGAACCCGGCGGGCATCTCGCGCTGGCGCAGCAGCTGGGCTGAGCGCAACGATTGGCGCATCAACAACAAGCTCTTCGACTACTACGTCCGCTACGCCGAGGAGGCGGTGCCGTGGGTCGTCGCCCAGGGCCGCGCCGCCGGCATCGAGCCGGTCGAGTACCTGACGTCTTCGACCATCTCCTACGACGACGGCGGAATAGTCGCCGTCTGTGACGTGACCCAGGCCTCCAACAACGACCTGATGACCGCGCTGGCCAAGGTGGCCGAGCAGCAGGGCGCCACGTTCTATTACTCCACGCCGTGCGTGCAGCTGGTGCAGGCCGAGGACGGCACGGTCACCGGCGCTATCGGCAAGAAGGCCGACGGCTCCTACATCAAGCTCAACGCCACCAAGGGCGTGGTCCTGGCCGCGGGCGACTACATGAACAACGATTCCATGGTTAGCCGCAACCTGCGCGACTCCATGGCGTTCCCCGTGTGCCTCATCAACCATACCGGCGACGGGCACATCATGGGCATTCTGGCCGGTGGCCGCATGGCGCCGCTGGGCCACGCGCGCCAGATCCACACCAACTATATCGGACCGTTCATGTTCTACAACTTCCTGGCGCTCGATGCCCACGGCAACCGCTTCTGCAACGAGAACATCCCCATGTCCAGCTTGAACGGCGCCATGGCCCAGACCTTCCAGCCCAAGGACGGCGGCATTCACTACCGCATCTTCGATTCGAAGGTCGAAGGCGGGTTCAAGGGTCTGCCCGGCGTGCCCGCGGTGGCGCTCGTGGGTGAGGGGTCGGCGTGGATGGACGCCGAAATCGTGGTGTCCGGCAACACGCTGGAGGAGCTGTGCGAGAACGCGGGCATGCCGGTCGAGGCCGGCGTGGCCTCCATCAAGCGCTACAACGAGCTGTGCGCCCAGGGACGCGACGACGACTTCGGCGTGCCGGGATCGGACATGTGCGCCATCGATACGCCTCCGTTCTTCTGCATCAAAGGCGACATTGCCATGTCGGGCATCAACGCCGGCGTCATGGTGGACGAGTTCTACCGCGTGATCGACGACGAAGGCCAGCCCATTCCGCATCTATGGGCCGCCGGCATCCAGGCGGGCAACCCCTGCGGCGGCATCAACTGGAACATGCCGGGCGGCTTCTCCAACGCGCATATCTTCACGGCGGGACGCTACACGGTCATCAACGCGCTGACCGGCGGCATGGAGCCGAAGAACCCCGGCGGCTTCGAGCAGGTGTCCGACCTGTTCAAGGACCAGGACGGCAAATTCGCGTGGCAGACGCCCGAGATGTGCGACCACGAGATCACCGTCTGGTAGGAGCGCCGACGCAACGTTAGGCGAGCAAATGCGCGACGCCGTTTGGCGGAAGCGGGTACGATCGGGGGCCTGGGCGATTCGCCGTCAGGCCCCCGCTTCCATTTGCCGCTGCGCCGTCTGCACCAGGTCGATCAGCTCCTGGCGGGAATGGATGCCCAGCTTGCGGTACAGACCCTTCGCATAGGTTTGCACGCTGTTGATGGACACGACCATCTCCTGGGCGATGCGCTTCTGGGTATTCCCCTGGACAAGCAGCTCCATGACCTCGCGCTCCCGCTTGGACAGGCCGTGGCTGCGGGCGATTTCGTCGAAGACGGAGCGCTCGTCGCCGTGGGAATCGGTCCCAAGCGGGTGGGAGACGTCGGCGGGCGCTTCGGCGACGGACGCACAGGACGAGAGGCTGCCGATGAGCTGGACGGTCATGAGCACGAGCCCGGCTGTCATCGCGAAGGCCGTGACCAACGTGACGGCGCTGACCAGCGTGGGGTACTGCTCGGGGGACGCGGCCAGCGGCTCGCCGAGCTGCGTGAGCAGGTCGATGCCCAGGACGGTCGCGGGGACGACGCACGCGCAGGTCCAAAAACCCCAGCTCCGGTCGCGTTGCCAGTAGGTGACCGCCGCCCAGAGCAGCACGAAGGCCATGGGTCGACTGGGCAGGATTATCACCTGGCAGAAGGCGGCCGCCTGCGGATAGAAGAGCGCGACGACGTAGAGGCAGGCGACGCACAGCAGGAAGAAGGCGAACCACGGGATGGCGGTGCGCTCGCGCTTGGCATTCCAGGCCACGCTGAGGATGAGGGCGCCGTAGAGGACCAGGCTGATGCCGTAATGAGTCCAGCCGTTCGCGAACCATCCGGTGCCTTGCGAGCCCGTGGAGATGTTCATGAAGGCGGCGCTGCCGATCAGGTAGAACACGCAGATGGCGGACAGCAGGAGGGGCGAGGGGGCGAAGCCGTGCGCCCCTCCTGCCGACAGGGGGGCGTTCGGGTCGATTGCGCCGTCGGGTACGCTGCGGACGGCGGCGGGCGCCTTCGCTCCGGCGGCCAGGCAGAGCGGCCCGGCCGCGAGCATCATGACGTAGCTCGTGGTGCTATCTACGCCGAATTCGTCCAGCAGGCCCACGACTCCTCCGATGACGGTGGAGAGCAGCAGCGAGAAGGCCAGCAGCAGCGCCGCCCGTCCGTTGTCGAAGACGGCGAGCAGCGCGCAGACCCAGACGGACAGCACGAACCCGTACAAGCCGAACAGCACCGCATAGGCAAGGACCCAGGGAATAGGTGCGACGACGCCGAGCGCCTTGAGCGCCGCAGATACGATCACGGTGGCGAGGAACAGCGAGAACGTGCCGACGAGGGCCCCGCGCGACGCCGATAGGCGGCCCCCGCGGTTGCCGGCTATACCCGTCGCGGCGGAGCAGAAGCACAGCGACAGCACGAGAGCAAGGAAAAACGAAGATTCGAGGGTCTTTCCGTCGACTTCGGAGAACAGGTCGACGGGGAAGGGCATCAGCGCGAAGAACGACCAGTAGCACGCAAGGGAAAGCGCGGAGAGCACCAGGTATGTGCGCGAAACGGTCATTCGTCTCCAAAGCGAGTTTTCGTCCAGGCGGTAGTATATTGTAGCGGAAGGCTCCCGCTCGTGCCACAGAAGCGCCGGGCGCCTCCCCGACGATGCGCGCCTGCGGGGCATGAGGGCGGGCAATTGTGGTGCGCCGCCGACCCTGCGGGGTTTCAGCTCCGCAAGCGGCCCAAGGTGCGCTACCATGATTCGGAATGGATTGACGACGGCCCCTCTTCGGCGGCTGAATCGATTGAAAGGAGCTGCCTGTGGCGACGGACGGCAAGCTTGCCCTTTACGAGAACTTCATGGCCATCAACTCCGTGGACGCCGGCGGCTACGAGCGCTTCGACGTGAAGCGCGGCCTGCGCAACGCCGACGGCACGGGCGTCATCGCTGGCATTACGAATGTCTCCAACGTGCATGGCTACGTAATGTCCGATAATGTTAAGGTGGCCGACGAGGGCCATCTGACCTACCGCGGCTACGACGTATACGACCTGCTGGGCGACGAGGGGTCCAACCGCCGCTTCGGATTCGAGGAGGTGGCCTATCTGCTGCTTATGGGGTCGCTTCCCACGCAGGAGCAGCTGGACCGTTTCGTGGCCGAGATCGATTCCCAACGCGAGCTGCCCGACGGCTTCACCGCCTCAATGATCATGCGCGACACGCCGCCCGACATCATGAATATGCTGGCCCGCTCGGCCCTGCTGCTGTACGCCTATGACAACGACGCCGAGGAGCGCTCCGCCGAGCACGAGATCCACGCCGCCCTGTCGCTCATCTCGCGCCTGCCGCGCATCATGGTGCTCAGCTACTATGCCGTGCGCGCCCGCTACGCCAACGAGTCCATGATCATGCACCGCTTCGTACCGGGGCAGTCCACGGCTGAGACCATCCTGTCAATGCTGCGTCCCGACCGCTCCTTTACGCCTGAAGAGGCCCGGATGCTCGACATCATGCTGTGCCTGCACGCGGAACACGGCGGCGGCAACAACTCTACGTTCACCACGCGCGTGCTCACCTCCTCCGACACCGACCCCTACTCCACCTACGCCGCAGCCCTGGGCTCGCTCAAGGGCCGCAAGCACGGCGGCGCCAACCACCAGGTGCGTGCCATGCAGGCCGAGATCAAGCAGGCGGTGAAGGACTGGGCCAACGAGGATGAGGTGGCAGCGTACCTGGCCAAGATCGTGAGCAAGCAGGCCTACGACAAGTCGGGCCTGGTGTACGGCATGGGGCACGCGGTGTACACCAAGAGCGACCCGCGCGCGGTCATCTGCAAGCGCTTCGCCTCGCAGCTGGCTGAGGGCACCGAGTTCGAAGCCGAGTTCAAGCTGCTGGAATCCATCGAGCGGCTGGCCCCGCAGGTCATTCTGCAGGAGAAGGGCACGAGCAAGGACATGTGCGCCAACGTGGACATGTACTCCGGCTTCGTCTACTCCATGATGGGCATTCCCGACGAGCTGTTCACGCCGCTGTTCGCCTGCGCGCGCATGCCCGGCTGGGCGGCGCACCGCTTCGAGGAGATCGTGTCCGGCAAGCGCATCATCCGCCCCGCCTATAAAGTTGTGGGCAGCCTGCATCGCGAGTACGTGCCCATCGAGCAGCGCGGCTAGAGCCGCGCAAGCCAAGCGAAAAGAAAGCCAAAAGCGCGTGCGAGGGTGCGCTGGAGGTGTGTCAGGGGGACGTGTGCCTTCAGGACGCCCCCGGCCCCCTGACACGTGCCGCTGCTCGTTTTCTGCAAAGGTTGTTGAATAGTAGGAAGGCTCTGACGTGGGCGAACGCGGAAGCAAGATAGACATGATGGATACGGCGCGGGCTGCGCAGCGCACCGAGGTCGATCCGTTTCTGCGCCCAGGGGCTTTGCGGGTGATCGCGCCTGCCAAGGTGAACTTGTTCCTGGGCATCGGGCAGCGAAGGGCCGACGGCTACCACGACGCCCTTAGCATCATGCACTCCCTGGCGCTGCACGACGTGGTGTGGATGCGTCGCGAGCCGCTGGGGTATCCCGACGGGGCGCAGGGGGAGATTGCGGGGCCGAAAGTTTCAGCCACCATGCGCTTCGCCGCGGGGCTGCCTGCGGTAGACGTTGACGACGACGACAACCTGGCCGTCCGCGCGGTGAGGATGCTTGCCCGGGAAACCGGCTGCGGCGCCGGCGAAACCGTTGTCATGCACGTGGAGAAGGCCATCCCCGCCCAAGCGGGCCTGGGTGGCGGTTCGTCGGATGCGGCGGCGGCCCTGGTGGGCGCATGCCGGTTTTGGGGCTTGGGCGCCGACGATGCGCGCGTGGTGCGCGTCGCCCGCAAGCTGGGGGCCGACGTCGCCTTCTTCCTGCACGGGGGCTGTGCGGCCCTCAGCGGGGTGGGAGACGAATTTCATCACGCCTTGGAACCTATGAAAAGCCCTGTGGCCCTTATCAAGCCCGTCCAGGGCGTGTCCACGGCGGCGGCGTACCGTCTGTTCGACGAAGACCCGCAGCTGGTAGACCAGCAGCGCTACGACCGGGCCTTCGCGGCGAAGCAGGCTGCCGAGGTGCCCCTGACGAACAATCTGGTGCCTGCGGCCGAGTCGTTGCTGCCCGAGCTGGCCGATATTCGCCGGTGGGCCCAGGGGCAGCCCGGCGCGCAGAACGTGCTCATGTCCGGCAGCGGCTCGGCCACTTTCGTCGTGTGCGAAAGCTTCGCCGCAGCCACGGCCCTGGTAGCTGCTGCTCGCGCCCGCGGCTGGTGGGCCCGTGCCACCAGCTTCAGCCCCTTGGGCGCCGCTTTGGCCCCTGTGCGTCGCTAGGGGGATCCTCGGCCACCCAGTGCCGATCCCGCGGGCGAAGGCGCCCTCGGCCACGCGGCGGCTGCGAGCAGGCTGTCAGCCGGGCTGCGTCGAAAAAGAGAAGAGAGCCCCGGCCGCTGGGAGGGAAGCAGCCGGGGCTCTTTGCATGGGGCGCTTGCAGCAGCGCCGGAGGGAAATGCTCGGGGTAGCGCGGCCTGCAGGCCCGTGGGGCCGCCGCCGGGCGCCGGAAGCGAGCGCCTGCGCCCTAAACGCTGCGCTCGCGGATCTCGTGGCAGGTTCCGCATTGGAAGATGCCACGGTGATGGCATTGGGCGCAGTACTTCATGGCGTCCTTGGACAGGTTCTTCGAGTGGTTGTTGTGGCAGTCGGTGCAGGTGGCGGGGTTCTCGCTGTTGGTGGCCGCCGCCTACAAGCTGACGCCCCGCGAGAGCGAGGTGGTGGTGCTGTTGGCTTACGGTCGCACGCTGGCCATCATCGCCCGCGACCTGCAGATAGCCAAGGGCACGGCCCGCACGCACATCGAGTCGATCTACCGCAAGCTGGGCGTCCACAAGCAGCAGGAGCTCATCGACCTGGTGGAAGGCTTCCAAGCCTGAGGCTGCGGCCTGGGTGTTCTGCAGCACCCCGCCCTGACCCCGCAGCCGCCTCTCTTCTTGCAGCCTGTGGTGAGCGACGCAAAATAGGATGGTGCATCGGATGGAAAGTGCCGCCGGTTTCGTTAGGATGAGCCCAGCGCAAAGGGGCCATCGGCGTCGCATCGCCCGTCCCCTTCGATTCAGCGAGCAGCGGAAATCCAAAGGCAAGGAGGAGCTGATGGGACGCGTAGAGCTATCAATTTACATGCCGAATTACATGCCGAACGGAAGCGAGGAGGTAGCGATCGACACTACGCGCGGCTCCGTTCGCGTGCGGCTGTTCGGCAAAGAGTGCCCGGTTACTGTGGGGAATTTCCTCGAGCTGGCGGCGAAGGGGTTCTACGACAACCTGAAGTTCCATGCCTACCGCGAAGGCAGCGCTGTGATGGGCGGATGCCCGGTTACGCGGGCAATGGGGCCAGCTCAGGTGCTGGCTGCCACCCAAGGGCTCATTCGCGGGATGCATCCGGGGACGGGCGATGCGCGATACACCATCGTTGACGAGTGGGCCGCCAACCCCAAGAACGTGCACAAGCTGGGCAGCCTGTGCTTCGCGCACAAGCAGGCGCCGAATTCCGGGAGCAGCCAGTTCTACTTCTCGCTGGGCGAGCAGCCCCAGTTCGACGACCAGTACACCGTGTTCGGCGAGACGGTGGAAGGGCTGGACGTGGTGCAGAGCCTGCGCGTTGGCGACGCGATTACGGGCATCCGCATTGAAGGCGCCGATGAAGAGCGCCTGAGCTGGGCAATTTCCCAGGAAACCCCGCATCCTGAAACCGCTCGGGAAACTATGGAGCGCCTGGAGCGCCAGAAGGTAACCCGCGAAGCGGAGAACGAAGCAGCAGAGAAGACTGCGGCGGCTACCGAAGGCGATGGGATTATTGCCTGAATGCGCGTTGGCGCACAACGCAACTGAGCGTCTTGCGCTGCGGTGGTTTGTCTGTTGCAAGGGATAGAAGGTGGCGGAGAGCTGGGGATTCGAACCCCAGACACCCTTGTGGGGTGTACTCGCTTAGCAGGCGAGCACCTTCGGCCTCTCGGTCAGCTCTCCGCGTGCCATAAGTGCAGTTGCTAATAATACCGCGACCCCGAACCCAGCGCAAGCGCGAAGAGGGTGCTCGCACATTATCCCCGCTTGGATAGCAAGGGTGCAGGCGACTGCCGATTTGCGAGGATGGCGGAGCGGTCCTTTTCGAAGAGGCATCCGCGCGATACGCCCCGCCGAGTCCGCCAGCATGTCCGTGCCAAGGGAGCGTGCGCTTTTGGCGCGCGGAGGGTCAGCGGAAGGACGGAAGCGAGCCGGGCGCGTTAGAGGGCCGCGCGCCTTCGACGCGCGTGGGTCGGCAGAAGGCGATCTGGGGGTGCCCCTCGCGTTGCCGGCGGTGGTGTATAATTCGCGGGCGAACGTAGTGGCTGGCCGAGGAGGAGCTCATGAACCAGGGTATGGCGGACAACGTGGCGAACGACAACATCGTGCTCATCGGCATGCCCGGCGCGGGCAAGTCGACGCTGGGCATTGTGCTGGCGAAAATCATGAACTACAACTTCATTGATGCCGATTTGGTCATCCAAAACCAGTGCGACCGCACGCTGCAGAAGATTATCGATGGGCTGGGCCCCGAAGGCTTCATCCAGGTGGAGAACCAGATCTTGAGCGACCTGAAGGCCGAGCGCTCCATCATCTCCACGGGCGGTTCTGCCGTGTACTCCGACGAGGCCATGAAGCACCTGGCGCAGATTGGCACTATCGTGTACCTGAAGATCAGTTACGAGGAGCTGGTGCGCCGCCTGTCCGACCTGCAGGAGCGCGGCGTGGTGCTGAAAGGCGGCATTGGGATGAGCCTTCGCGAACTCTACGACGAGCGCCGCCCCCTGTACGAGCAGTATGCCGACGTGACCGTGGATGTGAACGACCTGTCCCTTACGGCCGCAGCCCGCAAGGTGGCTGACGCCATCGAAAAGAGCCGCAAGTAGTCCGCATTATCCAGCAGCCCGCAGCGTCTAGCAGCTGTATCATCTAGCAGGCCACACCCGCATCATCTAGCACCCCGCACCCTCATCATCTTTTTGTGGCAGAGATTCGGGGTTTGACAAACGAGGGAGGACCGCGTGGAAGGGCGCGCCGGCTACTGTTATCAGGAAGGCCAGAAAAAGGCCTGGTGAGGGATGTCCTTGGAGTGTCATTGCCGTCGGTTTGCTCTGTGTCCCCGCTAAATTCTTGGGGGTAATTTGCCAAACCCGGAATCTCTGCCAGATTTGGCCGTTCGGCGGGACAATCAGCCCCGCTCGCGGAGTTTGCTTTCGGCGAGGTAAGGACGCCCGACGCGCAAGTTGTTAGAATTCCGCTCACAATTGCATAGCGCACCCCGATGACGCGTTCTGGACTGCCGTTCGGCAAGACAGAACGAAGAAGGGGCCTCTGGAGAATCCCATTCGCGCAAGCGAGATGGGTGCCGAAGGGGCAAGGCAGGCTCGGGCGGACCGGTTCCGCGCACGGAGCCGGCGGTTCACCCCACCGCCCGCCGAAACTCTCAGGCAAAAGGACAGAGCAGATCGGACGCGTCCCGCAAGGGACAACTCGGACGATTCGATCGCGCGACTTCGTTTGGCAACCCGTTCTTCTCAAGCGAAGCCTCCTTCTTTTCCAGAACCCCATACTCTTTCCAGTTCGGCACAAGGCCGTTCTAGAACGCGTCATCGACCGCGCTAGGCAACGTGCTTGCGCACGGAGCGGAACGTTCGGTGCACGGGCAACCGGGCTGCAGACCTAGGTTTTTCGAGCACTGCAGGCTGTCGGTTGGCCCTTCCGAACAGCCGGCCCCGGCTCGCGAGGCCGTTGCGGTCTTTTCGATCGCTCGGGCAGCCGGCCCCGGCTCGCGGAACCGTGGCAACTGGCCGACGCATCCGTTCGCAAGCGGAACTGCAGGTGTTTGTTCTAGAGGAGGTTTCAGTGGAAGAGGCAATGGAGTCGTTGGACGCCGTGCTTGCGGTCATCGACGATTTCGTGTGGGGAGTGCCGCTCATGGTGCTCATTTTGGTGGGCGGCATCCTGCTTACCGTGCGGCTGCGGGGCATCCAGTTCCGCCATCTGGGCCGCGCGTTTCGCTACATGGTGAAGAACGAGGACGGCGCCAAGGGCGAGGTGACCAGCTTCGGGGCGCTGTGCACGGCGCTTTCGGCCACCATCGGCACCGGTAACATCGTGGGTGTGGCGACGGCTATCGTGGCCGGCGGCCCGGGCGCCCTGTTCTGGATGTGGCTGGCGGCGCTGTTCGGCATGGCGACGAAGTACTCGGAGGGCCTGCTGGCGGTGAAGTACCGCAGCGTGGACGAGAAGACCGGGCACGTGCTGGGCGGCCCCTTCTACTATATCGAGCGCGGCATGGGCAAGCGCCTGCCGAAGATCAGCTGGAAGTGGCTGGCGAAGATCTTCGCGTTCTTCGGCATGTGCGTGGGCTTGTTCGGCATCGGCACGTTTACGCAGGTGAATTCCATCTCGGGCGCGATCACCGGGTTCTTCGACCCCGAGAAGGCGAACACGGTGAGCATCTTGGGCATGGACTACTCCATTGCCACAGTGGTGGGGTCGCTGGTGCTGGCGGTGCTGGTGGGCTTGGTGGTCATTGGCGGCCTGAAGCGTATCGCCAAGGTGTCCGAGCGCGTGATCCCCATCATGGTAGTGGTGTACGTGGGCTTCAGCCTGGTGCTCATTTTCGCGAACCTGGACAAGGTGCCTGCGGCCTTCGGCGTGATATTCCAGAGCGCTTTCGGCCTGCAAGCGGCGGCCGGAGGCATGCTGGGCGCCATCATCGTGGCTATGCAGAAGGGCATCGCGCGCGGCATCTTCTCGAACGAGGCCGGCTTGGGCTCCGCTCCCATCGCTGCGGCGGCCGCCCAGACCCGCGAGCCGGTGCGCCAGGGTCTGGTGTCCATGACCGGCACGTTCCTGGACACCATCGTCGTGTGCACCATGACCGGTTTGGCCATCGTCATGACCGGCGCCTACCAGGTGCCCGGTCTGGAGGGTGCGGCCATCACCACGGCGGCGTTCCAGGCGGGCCTGCCGTTCCTGCCTGCGTCGGCGGTGGCGTTCATCCTGATGGCGTGCCTTGCGGTGTTCGGTTTCACCACCATCCTGGGCTGGGATTACTACGGCGAGCGCTGCCTGGAGTACTTCAGTAACGGCTCCATGAAAGCCGTGAAGGTGTACCGGTGGCTCTACATTGCAGCAGTGTTCATTGGCCCCTACATGACTGTGGCTGCGGTGTGGACCATCGCCGACATCTTCAACGCCTGCATGGCCGTGCCGAACATGATTGCGCTCATCGCGCTGTCCGGTGTGGTGGTTGCCGAGACCCGCGACTACTTCAAGCGGTTGGAGGCTGCTGACGGCAAGGAGTCCGGCATGGAGCCGCATTTGCCCGGCGACGACTGGTCGGTGCCGCCTATCGACCCGCTGACCGACCGGCTTGGAATGCCCGGTCCGGCGGCGGACCCAGCGGTGGATGCGCAGGCGCGATCCATCGGGTAGGCGCAGCGGCATTGGCTGGGCGCGACGCCGTTCGCCACGTGCGGTGACGCTCGGTAATTGCAGGTGAGCGTTGCGAAAAGAAGGCTCCCCCTCCTAAGCGAGTGAACTGCACCCCAGTTCTTAGACGGGCTAATAAAGACTAAGCTGCAAGGGACTGATTCCGGAACTCCTCCGGAGTC
>NZ_CALPDA010000013.1:0-92717 GCF_943193145.1 Adlercreutzia aquisgranensis
CATATGTCAATCGTAATCCGACTGTCCGGGCAGGGGACTTAAACGGTCGGACCAACTACGATTCAGACTGTAATGGGTGGCGGCAAGGGGGGTGATGGCGATGGGGAGGCTGGCGGCAATGGGGGGCGGCAATGGGGAAGCTGGCGGCAAGGGGGGTGATGGCGATGGGGATGCGCGAGCGGGGTTACAAATCGAAGCCCGCCCCCTGGGCCATGATGTCGAAAATCTGGCCATCCGAAAGATCGCAGGGCACCTCGTTCAAGTCGAACAGGATGCGCGCGGTGGCCACTGCCTGGCCCACGAGCATCCCCCGGCCGTCGAAGAAGGCGGCGCCCACCTGGCGCGCGGCCCGTTCGAGCGCGCTCGTGCCGTGGCCGTAAACCGCCTGCAGAACCGTCTGGCCCCCATGCAGAAGCGCGGTGTCGAACGGAGCCGGGTCGTCCTCGCCCATGCCCAGCGGCGTGGCGTTCACGATGAGGTCGGCTCCCTCCAGGGCCTGGCGCGACGTATCGTAGGCTCCGAACCGGAATCGCACGTCCTTCAGCAGGCGTGCGTAGCGCTCGCGTCCCAAGGCGGCCGTGGGCAGCGCCGATGCCGCCCGGGCCAGATGCTCGAGTCGGTCTGCGTAGCCCTGCAGCTCGCTTTGGGCGCGGTCTTTGCTGCGGGAGAGCAGCACCACGTCCCTGGCGCCGGCGACAGCGCAGGCGTGCAGGATGGAAAGCGAGGTGGGGCCGGTACCGCACACGGCCACGAATGCTCCCTCGAAACCGAAGCCCGTCCGCTCAAGAGCCATGACGCAACCGTGGCCGTCGGTATTGTAGGCCACAAGGCGCCCGTCCTTCACCGCCAGCACGTTCGCTCCCAAGGCAAGCTTTGCCGACGACGCCTTCGCATTGGCCTCGGCCAAGGCCACGGGCTTGTAGGGCATGGTGACGTTCACCCCTAGGAAGCGCCGGGCAGCCAGGAACTCCTGGGCATCGGCGGGCGTGGGCAGGTCGGCCAGGCCGTACTCCCAGGAAAGCCCCATGGCGCGGTAAAGCGCGTTGTGCAGCGCCGGGGACTTGGAATGAGCCACAGGGTGCCCCAAAACGAACAACTGCTGGCCAGTGCCCGATTCGCTCATCTGGAATCGCCTCCCGGGTTACCCTGCGGTGCGCATGGCTGCGGCTCCGCACAGCTCTTGACCGCGGCCTCGGGGACCAGGGCGCCTTCGGGCCGTCTATCGCCCATCACCAGGCGCTCGAAGTTGCGCAGGATGAGCGTATGGGGCAAATCGGTTTCCACCAACGGCGCCAGCATGTAGGCGGTCATGCCCAGGAAATGGGCGCCCAGCACGTCGGTGACCAACTGGTCGCCTATAACCACGGTGTCGGCGCGGCGCCCGCCCACCTTGGCGCGGGCCGCCAGAAACGCCGGCGGCAGCGGCTTTACGGCATGGTCGACAATAGGAAGCCCGAGCGAGGCCGCCAGCTCGCGCACGCTTGCGTGCCAGTTGTTCGACAGCAAGCAGAACGACACGCCCGCATCGCGCGCGCGCCCCAGCCACAGCCCCACATCGCGGGGCACTTCCGAGGTATCACGGGTGAGGATGGTGTTGTCCACGTCCAGCAGCACGTGGGTAAAGCCGCGCGACAGCAGATCGCCGTCGACGTCCACGCGGCTGAGGCGCGAGAAGTAGCGCTCCGGTTGCAGAAAGCCCATGATGGTGCGGCCAGCGCCTTGGCGACCCGGCTACTCGCCGGAACCGCCGTAAGCCTGCTGGTGGTCCTCGTAGGTCTCGCTGAAGGTGTAGCGCATCTCCCCGTTCTCGTCGGGCTCGAAGTAGAAGTAGTAGAGCACGCCGATGGATTCGGGGTTGGGGTTGCAGGCGGCCTCCAGGCAGCCCAGGCCCGGATTGCAGATGGGGGTGGGCGGCAGGCCGGCGTTCAAGTAGGTGTTGTACTCCCCTTCGGCCTGCAAGTCTTCGGGGGTAGGATCGTGGCCCACCTCGTAGGCGGTAGTAGCGTCGCTTTGCAGCTTGTAGCCCAGCTCCTCGCTGTTCAAGCGGTTGACGAACACCGCGGACACGTCGGCGCGCACCGCTTCGTCGTCGGGGGCCTCCTTCTCGATGATGCTGGCCAGCTTCACGATGTCGTACCAGCTGTAGCTGGCTACCAGATCGGAGTACTGCATGCCCGCGATCTCGGCCTTGAACTGGTCGAGCATAAGGCGCGTCACCGACTCGGCCGTAGCGTCGGCGGTAATGTCGTAGGTCTTGGGGAACAGGTAGCCCTCCAGGCTGTTGGTGCCGGCGCTGGACAGGAAGTAATAGTCCTCGGCGTAGACGCTGGCGTCGGCCGTGGCGGCCAGGAAGTCGTCGGCGCTGATGCGACCGCCGGTGGCCTCGTCCACCGCCTGGGCTATGCCCCAGCGGGTGGAGCCCTCGGGGATGGTGAGAGCGTTGAGCATGCCCGGACCCGCTTCCAGCTGCTTGATGATGGTGTCCAGCGAGCTGCCGCCGGCAAGCTCGTAGGTACCGGGCTTGAGCTGGCTTGCCACGCCCAGCTGGTTCACGCGGTTCGAGAAAGCACGCTCGTCCTCGATAAGCCCCGCCTGATACAGGATGGAGGCGATCGACCCGGCGTCGGAACCGTCGGGGATCTCCACCGTGGCGCTCTGCCCCTGCTCCAGCAGCACGGCCGGTTTCAGGAATCCGAACATGTTCGTGACCCAGTAGGCCGCGCCGCCCACCAGGCACAAGGCAAGCACGCCGGCGATAATGCCGGGGATGATGGACTGCTTGGGGCGGATGTAGCTGGTGTCGTAGGTGCGGAACTGCCTGTCGCCCTGGCGATGAGCCGCCCGGGTGGCACGGTTTGGATGCGACGAGTACGTGACCTGGTTTCTCCGAAACGCCATAGCAGCCCTTTCCACCTACCGTTCCAGACGGGCGTCCAGCCACGCCTGAAGAAAGAGAGATGCCGCTATCATATCAACTCTCCCCCGCATCGCCTTTTCCGATAACCCCTGTTCATGCAAAATACGTTTGGCTTCCGAAGAGCTTAAGCGCTCGTCGGCGAAGGAAAGCGGCAGTCCGGCACGGGAGGCGATGGCCCGGGCTCGGGCGCGGACGCGGGCGGTCTGGGCGCTCTCGTCGCCGGAAAGGGACAGGGGAAGGCCCGCCAGCAGGCATTCGGGCTCCCAGTCCTCCAGCACCCGCCGCCACGACGGAGCTGCCGCCTCCACCTCGGCGGCGGGCAGCACGCACACCGGCGTGGCCACCTTCCCCGTCGGGTCGGACACGGCCACGCCGATGCGCTTCTCCCCTATATCGATCGCCAGAACCCGCACGCCGCTCGCGAAGGGACGCCTACAGCAGCATCTGGCGGACGGCTTCCACGGCCTCGTCAAGCCCGGCCGCGTTCTTGCCGCCGGCCTGGGCCATAACCGGCTTGCCGCCGCCACCGCCCTGGATGAAGGGCGATACGGCCTTGATGATGGCCGACGCGTCGAACCCGGCGACAACGGCCTCGTCGGTGCCGGCGGCCATGATCAGCGGCTTGCCGTCGTTGTTCACGGCGAACACGACCGCTCCCGGGGCCGACAGGCGCGAGCGCACCACGTCCCACATGTTGCGCAGCTTGCCGCCCTCCACGTTCTCCAAGCGAGCGATCAGCAGCGGGTAGCCGCCCTTGGCCTGCACCACCTGGTCGAGCAGCCGGGCCGTGTCGTCGGCCGCGGCGCCCTCGCGGATGCGCTTGTTGGCCGCCTGCAGCTCCTTGAGCTGCTTGAGGTTGGCGGCGGTGCGCTCGGCGGCGTCGAAGGGCTGCACGCGCAGCTGGGACGCCACGTCCTTGAGCTGCGCCTCCACCCGGTTGAGGTACTCCAGGGCGTCGAAGCTGGTGACCGCCTCGATGCGGCGCAGGTTCGCGCCTACGCTGGACTCGCCCACGATCTTGACAAGCCCGATCTCGCTGGTGGCCGACACGTGGGTGCCGCCGCACAGCTCGCGGGAGAAGCCGCCGGTGTCCAGCACGCGCACCACGTCGCCGTACTTCTCGCCGAACAGCGCGATCACGCCTTCCTCGCGGGCCTGGGCCAGGGGCTTTTCCGTAGCGGTGACCGGATGGTTCTCCATAACCTTCTGGTTTGCCAGACGCTCCACCTCGGCCAGCTGCCCGGGCGTGACGGCCTCGTAATGGGTGAAATCGAAGCGCAGGCGGTTGGGGGCCACGAAGCTGCCGGCCTGCTTCACGTGGTCGCCCAGCACCTGGCGAAGCGCCCAGTGCAGGATATGAGTGGCCGTGTGGTTGCGGCGGATGCGCTCGCGGCGCGCCACGTCGATGGCGGCATGCACCGTATCCCCCACGGCGATGCGTCCGTTCTCCACGGTGACCGCATGGGCGATAAGGCCCTTCTCGGGCTCCTTGGTGTCGGTCACCGTGGCCGCACCGTCGGCCTTCTCGAGCACGCCGGTATCTCCCACCTGACCGCCCTTCTCGGCGTAGAAGGGGGTGCGGTCCAGCACCACGCGCCCGGACTGCCCCGCTTCGAGCGCGTCCACCGAAGCGCCGTCCACCACCACGGCCACCACGCGGGCGTCCTCTTCGGACAGATCGTAGCCGTCGAAGATGGTGGGGCCGCTCGCCTCCAGGATCTCGCTCATGACGCCGCCGTAGGTGGACCAGGCCGCTTCGGCGTCCTTGGTGTTCGCCGCGCGCGCCCGGGCCCGCTGAGCTTCCATCTGCTGGTCGAACTCGGCCATGTTGACGCTGACGCCGCGCTCGGCGGCCAGCTCGCGGGTCACCTCCACCGGGAAGCCGAAGGTGTCGTGCAGCGTGAACGCCTCCACGCCGGAAAGCTCGGTGCCCTCCAGGCGACTCAGGGCCTCGTCCAGGAAGGCGCGGCCCTGGCGCAGCGTGGCGCCGAAGCGCTCCTCCTCGGAGAGGATGACGCGCCGCGCCAGCTCGCGGTTCTCCACGATTTCAGGGTACACGTCCCCCATGAGCTTCACGATCTGGTCGACGTAGTCGTTCAGGAAGGGCTTGTCCAAGCCCAGCAGATGCCCCTTCATGACCGCACGGCGCAGCAGACGGCGCAGCACGTAGCCGCGGCCTTCGTTGGAGGGCAGAATGCCGTCGGCCAGCATGAAGGTGACGGCACGGCTGTGGTCGGCCATGATGCGCAGGGACAGGTCGGCTGCCGGATCGTCGCCGTACACGCACCCGGTCAGCTTCTCTCCCACCGCCACCAGGCTGCGCAGCACGTCGGTCTCGTAGTTGGATTGCACGCCCTGCATGATGGCGGCCATGCGCTCAAGACCCATGCCGGTGTCGATGTTCTTCTTGGGAAGCGGCTTCAAGGTACCGTCCTCCTGGCCGTCGTACTGGGTGAACACGCAGTTCCAGTACTCCAGGAAGCGGTCGCAGTCGCAGCCCGGCGCGCAGTCGGGGCTGCCGCAGCCGAATTCGGGACCCTGGTCGAAGTAGATTTCCGAGCACGGGCCGCAGGGGCCGGTGGGGCCGGCGCGCCAGAAGTTGTCGTCCTCGCCCAGCTTCGAGATATGGCTTTCGGGCACGCCCAGGTTCTTCCAGATCTCGATGGTCTCGTCGTCGTCCTCGAACACCGTGAAGTACAGGCGCTCAAGCGGAAGCCCCAGCACCTGGGTGGAGAACTCCAGGGCCCAGGCGCACATCTCGCTTTTGAAGTACTCGCCGAAGCTGAAGTTGCCCAGCATCTCGAAGAAGCTCAGGTGCCGCCCCGTGGTGCCGATGATGTCGATGTCGTTGGTGCGCACGCACTTCTGCACGGTAGTGGTGCCGATGTAGGGCGCCTCCAGGTGCTTTTGCTGCAGGAAGTAGGGCTTGAACTGCACCATGCCGGCGCTCGTGAGCAGAAGCGACGGGTCGTCGGGGATCAGCGACGACGACGGCATGCGCTTGCAGCCCTTCTCCTCGAAAAAGCGCAGATACTTCTCGCGGATTTCCGCTGTGGTCATGTACTCCATGAATCTCCTGCTTCCTAGCCTGTGGCTATTGCTTCCTCAGAAAAGACGCGATGCGGTCGAAGATGCCCGGTTTGCCCGAGCGCGCCCGACCGCCGTGGCCCTGCCCCTGCGAACTGTCCTGCGGCTCGCATCCCGAAACCGCGTCCCCCATGGGGTCCACGGTTCCCTCGCGCGCCGGCGTTCCCTTGAAAAACACCCCGTCGACAGCCACGAGCTGCCGCCCAGTGCGCTTCTCGAAATAATACACGAAGATGCTTTTGAACACCGCCACAAGGGGGATGGAGGCCAGCATGCCCACAACCGAGCCCATGATGCCGCTCATGGCCCCTCCCACGGCGCTGCCGGCCATGAGCGCGAAGAGCATGAGCGAGGGGTGGATGTCCACGGAGTTCGCCATGATCTTGGGCGATATGAAGGTGTAGACCACCTGCTGAATCACGATGGTGCCCACGAGCGCTATGACCCCGGCCCAGAAGTTCACGAAGATGCCAGCCACGGCAGCCAGGGCGCCTCCCAGCCACGGGCCCACCACCGGAACGATGTTGAGGATGCCGGCGATAACCCCCAAGGCCGCCCAGTTGGGTATCTTGACCACGGCGAACAGGATGACGCAAGCCAGCCCAATCACGCCGCACTGGATGAGGGTCCCCTTGATGTAGCCGCCCATGACCCGGGTGAAGGTCAGATGCAGCATGGTGGCGGTCTCCTTGTGCCTGGGGCCAGCCAGACGGGTGCACTCGCGGCCCAGCGCCGGCAGCTCCATGAGAATCCAAAACGCAATGACCAGGGCGAAGCCTATGGTCATAAGGGTGTTGGCCACGCCGGTGCCGAAGGCCACCACCCCGTCGGCTGACGACGAGGCGAAACCCGACGCCCACCCAGAAAGGCTTGCGAAGGCGCTGTTCATCCACCGCTGGATGTCCTCGTTGGACAGCAGGTCTGCGTAGCGGGCGTACAGGTCGTTCCACCAGCTCGACAGCTGGTCGATATAGCCAGGTATGCTGTGGATGAGATTGGCGAACTGGTCGCCCACGCCGAACAGCGGCGAGAACATAAGCAGCCCCACCAAGCCCAGCAGCAGAGCCATGCCCACGTAAGCTATGGTGGTACCCACGGCGCGGGGGACGCCCCGGCGCTCCAAGGCCGCCACCTGGCCGCGCAAGCAGAACACGATGACCACGGTCCAGATGAGCATGCCCACCGGCACGGACAGCACGTTGAGCAGGTAGACGAGCACGCCCGTGAGCACGATCACGCCGATGATGGTCCACACGGCGGCCAGAGCCTCGCTCCAGCTGCGCCAACGACGGCGCGCGGCGGCCGGCGCAACGTCTCCTCCGCACGGCGCAGCGCCCTCGCCACTAGGCGAAGACGCCACAGGTTTCATCTGGTTGTCGTTGGAAGCCACTGCGAGCAGCCCGCCCCGGACGAAGGCCTAGGCCTCGGCGGAACCGTCGCCGTCAAGGGCGGCAGGAGCTGCGGGAGACGCGGCAGGGACGTCGGCTGCGTCCATCTTGGCGGTGTCGACGGCGACCGAGGCCGTCACCGCGTTCATCATGTCGTCGGCAGTGGCGCTGGCCTCGCGCATGACCGCCTGGCGCGCCTCGGCCTTGGCCTCGGAAGCGGCCTTGCGGTCCTCGAACTTCTTGGTCTGCTCGGACATGGCGCCCTGGGTGGCGCTCACCACGGTGCTGGCAACGCCCTGGGCCACCGTGGAGACGTTCTTGGCGGTGGAGGCCACCTCGCCCAAGGTCTTCTTGGGCTTCTCGACGGACTGCTGAGCCTGGGCCGCCCTGGCCGCGCCCAGCTTGGCGGACTCGTCGGAGGCACGCTTGGGACGAAACGCCGTACGCACCTTGGAGGCCACGGAGGTGACCAGCTCCATGGGGGCGCTGGCGATGGTGTCGACGGAGTTCACGGTGCTGGACACCGAATCGGTGATGTCGGACACGTCTTCCAGAATCTGGTCGACCCGCATAAGCTCCAGGTTGGCGGCGTCCACCGTAAGGGACACGCGCTCCACCAGCGGGTCCACCTTGGCCACGGCCGGCTCCAGCGATGCGGTAATCTTCTGCACGCTGTCAAGCGTAGGCTCCAGCTGCTTTTGCAGGGAGTCCACCGTGGAGCGGGTCTTGCGCACCGTCATCACCAGCTCGATGACGAACCAGACCAAAGCCACGCCCACGACGATGTACACGATGGGGAGCAGGATTTCCAACATAGCTACGACCTCCGGTGGTACCCGTACTTCTTTTCGGGCAACTATAGCATTGAGCGGTTTCATTTTAGCCGCAGCGGCGCGGGTTTACACCGCGCTTTCATAGCAAGTTGGCCACGGTTTGGCACCGTGGGCCCGGCCTCGTGCGGCGGCGCAGGGCACAGGAAAGCCCCGCCCTTATCGACAGCATGGGGGCGACTGTCGATGGCAGGGCGGGGCGTACGCGGGAAATGCGCATCGGTATTGCGCGGCTCGGAGCTAGGCGGCCGCGCGATGGTGCATGCGTCCTACTTCAGCAAAAACACGCTGGGGTTGGTGCCGGCGTCGGTTTCCAGCTGCTCCACCGTGCGACCGGCTATAAGCTTCGAGATGTCGGAAGCGGGGTCGTCCAGATCGCCGAAGGTGCGGGCGCGGCCGGGGCACACCTCCACGCAGAAGGGCACGTCGCCCTCCACCACGCGGTGGTAGCAGAAGGTGCACTTCTCCATGGTGCCCTTCTCGTGCACCGGGGCGTTGGCGGCGCCGAAGCCGAAGTCGGCATAGTAGACCGGCTCGCCCTCCTGCAGCACGCGCACGCCGTAGGGGCAGGCCTGCTGACAGATGCCGCAACCGATGCACTTGGAGTTGTCCACCAGCACGATGCCGGTCTCGGCGTCCTTGTAGGAAGCCTGGGTTGGGCACACCTCCACGCAGGCGGGATTCTCGCAGTGCTGGCAGGACAGGGTGTAGGACTCCATCTTCAGGTTGCGGGCGGCATAGGTGCCGCTAGGGCTGTCGGGGGTTTCTCCGCCGACGTTGACCACCTTGTTCCACCACATGTTCTGGGGCAGGTTGTTCTCCACCTTGCACCCGGTCACGCAGGCGCTGCAGGCAATGCAGCGCTTGACGTCGATAGCCATTCCGTAATGCGTCATGGTTACTTCTCCCCTTCCCACTTGCGGACGGCCACCAGGCAGTCCATGAAGCTTTGGTTGCACAGCACCGGGTCGGTCTCGCAGGAGAGCGGCTCAGACCACCCGCCGGCGATATGCTGGTCGGACTGCCAGCTCTTCGGGTACACCATGGTGCCGGGGCGAATGGCCTCGTTGCACACCAGCTTGGCCACCGCGTGCCCATGGTCGTTGTAGCACTCCACGATGTCGCCGTCGGAAAGCCCCTGGGCCTTCGCATCGGCGGGGTTGATCTTCACCGTGGGCTCGGGATCGAGCTCGCGCAGGATGCGGTTGTAGGCCCACTGGCCGTGCACGCGGAAGCGCGGACGCTCGGACATGAGTACGAACGGGTACTTCTCCGCCAGGGGGTTGGTGGGCCAGGCCTCGCGGGGCTCGAACCAGGTGGGCACGTGCTCGCGGCTCAGGTCGGCAGCCTTGGACGCCTGGAAGTTCACGCCGTAAGGGGTAGGGTTCTCCAGATACAGCTCCGCACGGCCCGAGCCGGTGGTGAACTGCAGGTCCTGCCACTGCATGAAGGGCTGGCCGCCGAAACCGTGGATGGCGCGCTTCTTGCACAACTCGTCATAGGTGATGCCCAGGGCCTTCGCCGCATCGCTATCCAGGTATTCGCGCAAGAACGCCTCGCCGTCGGCGGGGAACAGGTCGCCCAGGCCCATGGCCACGCCCAAACGGCGCATGATCTCCATGTCGGGCAGTGCCTCTCCGCACGGCTCAATGGCCTTCTCGGAATGGATGACATGGTAGGTGTTGCCCATGGTGACGGCATCCTCGTACTCGAACCAGTGAGCCGCCGGCAGCACGTAGTCGGAGTAGCGGGCCGTATCGGTCATCATGTAGTCCAGAGTCACGATCAGCTCGAAGTTGGCGAACACCTGGTCTCGCATGAGGTTGGTGTCGCACCAGGTGCACATGGGGTTACCCGAGTGGATGAGCAGCGCCTTGGGGGTGACGGGGGCGCCCAGGTACTCGCCGGTCTCGAAGACGGCCGGCATGTTCCAATAGGCGATGGTGGGGCCGGCAGTCACGCCCTCGGCCGGAGCCGCCGCAAGGACGGCGGGGTTGCCCACGCCGATAATGAGCCACGGCGCCGACGAGCAGTTGGCACCGGGCTTGCCCAGCTGACCGGCCAGCGCAGCCATAATGGCGCAGGAAGAGCTGGGGGCGATGCCGTTGTCGTAGGCCTGGGAGCCCCAGCCGATGCGGTGGGTCACCGGGCCGTCGCAAGCCAGGCGCGCCAGCTCGCGGATGGTGTCCTCGTCCACGTCGCAGAGCTTGGAGGCCTCGGCGGGGGTGAACTTGGCGATCTCGTCCAGAAGCACGCTGTAGACCGTGCGCACGGTGCCGCCGGCCACCTCGAAGGAGCCTTCCAGGGCAGGTGACGCAATAGCGCCCAGCTCCACGGCCTCGCCGGCCGCCTCGTCGTAGACGGCGTAGGGGTTGACCACCGTAGGCTGACCGGTCAAGGGGTTCACGGGGCCTTCGGTGGGCTCCACGCCAAGGTCGCTCATGCGCACCAGGGTGCCGTCTTCCTTCACCAGGAAGGGAGCAGAGGTGTGTTCGCGGACGAAATCGGTATCCACCAAGCCCTCTTCCACCATGACGTTCATCATGCCCATGATAAGGGGCATGTCGGCGCCGGGGCGGATAGGCACCCACTTATGGGACTTAGCCGCCATCTGCGTGAAGATGGGGTCGATGCAGATGACGTTCGCCCCCGCCTCGATGGCGTCGGCTACGAAGTGCCAGTCATGCACCTGAGCGTCGGTGAGGTTGTTCGACCACAGAAACAGGTTCTTGGCGTTCACATAGTCGCGCGGGTCGTTGCCGGGCCACGGATGGCCGCCGTAACCGTACACGCGCATAAGGCCGTACATGTTGCCGTTGTCCAGCGGGCCGCCCATAGTGGAACCGCCGATGGTTCCCAGCCACTTGCCCGGCGTGCCGCTGGTGGCATGGTAGACGCTGGAACCGGAAGCCTTGAAGATGGACGATCCGCCGAACTCGGCAATGTAGCCGCTCATCTTCTCGGCGATGTCGGCGATGGCCTCGTCCCAGCTGACCTTCTCCCAGTTGTCGCTGCCCCGCTCGCCGGTCTGGCGCATGGGATAGAGTACGCGCTCCGGGTTGTAGATGTTCTCGTTGCTGACCAGGCCGCGCAAGCAGATGCGGTTGAACTCCGGTGCGTCGTCGAAGTTCGCTGGAGCGGTCTTCACCAACTTGCCCTCGCGCACCGTCGCAGTCATCATGCAGGTATTGAAGCAGTTGGGGCGGCAGCAGACGTTGAAGGTCTGGTCGGTGCCGGAGGCTTTCGTGAACTGCTGCTGGCTGCCGTCGTTTCCGCCGGGCTGCTCGGCATCGGCCACCACCGGATCGGTCGCGGGCGCTTCGGGCTCGGGCTTCGAGCACCCCAGAGCGCATCCGGCCCAGGCAGCACCGGCCACAACGGCGCCGGACTTCAGGAAGCTGCGGCGGCTGAGGCCGCGATGCTCCGTGCGTGCGTGCATAGTTCCCCCTCTCAAGGCGCGCGTCTGCCGTTTCGATTGCGCCGCTTTCGCCCGCCAAGGCCGATTTGCGATGTTGTCGGGCAAACAGCTCAAAGAACCGCTGCGTCGTTCGCAACTCGCCTGTATCTTTCCGACGGTACGGCACGCCAAACAGAAGACGCGCTTGCGTCATTGCAGGTAAAACACACTCTTCAGTTGGGTAGTCGACTTCCCCTCTATTTTCATATGAAAACTCTTTTCATAGGAAAAGTCAAGGAGGACGGAGGCTTCTGTCTTATCTATGTTGAGGATAAAACTCGGGGCGTCACTAGCGCGACACACTGAGTGACGCCAGACCTGCCGCTGCGCCCGCCCCTAGTACAACCATGCGCTGTCATTCTGCCCCGCTTTGCTGTGCGGCTAGCGCTTGGCAGCCCCCTCTACCACCTTGTCGGCGAAGCCCTCGTTCCAGGAGCTGGGCACCACCATGGCGCCCTTGCCCTCCTTGATGCCTTCGTAGAGCAGGTACATCTTGCGCAGGTCGAGGGCCGTTTCGTCGTCGTAAGTGCGGGCAAAATCGCCGATGATTTCGGAAATGGACGTCTCCGCCTCCATGAGGATGAGCCGGGCCTTCTTCTGCTGCTCGGCCTGGGCCTCGGCCGACATGACGTCTTGCAGCGCTTCGGGCAGCAGGATGTCACGTACCTCCACGGAAAGCACCGTCAGCCCCCAAGGGGCCACCTTCTCTTCCAGCAAGCGCTTGAGCTCGCGGTCCAGCTGGTCGCGGCGGCTGGCCACTTCGGCGGCGCTGGCTCGCCCGATGGCGTCGCGCAGGATGGTCTGGGCGGAATAGAGCAGCTGCAGGGCGTAGTCGTCCACGGTGGAGCACGCCTTCTCCGCGTCGTGGACCATCCAGAACACCACCGCGTCCACGTCGAGAGGCACCAGATCGCACGAGAGCGTCTCCTCGGCCCCGAACGAGGTGGAGCGCACGCGGGTGTCCACGCGCATGGTGGAGTACTCGACAAACGGCATGGTGAAGAACAGGCCCGGGCCCTTCACGCCTTTGAACTTGCCCAGGCGCATGACCACCATGCGTTCCCACTGCTGGGCTACGTGCATCGACGAGGCCAGCAGCACCGACGCCAGCACCGCTGCGACCACGGTGAAGAAGTCGATGCGCTGGGCCACCGCCCACCACAAGGCGCACACCGCCAGGAACACAACGGCTACGGCTCCTGCCTGCAGGAAGTAGACGCCGTTGCGCGAGGCCCGCTGCATGGGGTCGTCGCTGGACTGCTGGGCCGACACCACCCGCGAGGGACGCCCCTGCTCCTGCGACGCCTTCCGAGAACCGAACATCGTCTCCCCTCCCCTTTCTTCTGCGCCGAGACGAACCGACGGCGCCCGAATCCCTGCGGCCCTAGGCCCCGCCCCGACGGCGGCCGCCTTCCGAAAGCTCGAGCTTGCGCAAGTGGGCCCTCATGGCCGCTTCTATATCCGAATGGGACAGCCCCAGGTCGGTCAGGGCGGCCACGCATTCGGAAAGGGCCTGGCCCACGGCGTCGGACTGTGCTTCGGCCTCTTCGCCGTCGTAGCCGTTCACGAAAGCGCCCACGCCCCGCTTGGCTGTGATGTAGCCGTCGTTAGCCAGGCTGGTGTAGACCTTCGACACCGTGTTGTAGTTGATGGAGAGCTGGCTTGCCAGCTCGTGGATGGTGGGCAGCTGGTCGCCCGACGCATAGGCGCCCGAGTTGATGAGGAAGACGATGCGGTTGCGCAGCTGCACCCACAACGGCACCCCGCTCTGCTCGTCTTTTTCGAACTCGAACACGCCCGGCCTCTCCCTGAAACCCCGCCCCGCCTGCACCGGACCCGAAGGCCCGCCGGCTGCCTATACTACCGCAATCACGCAGAACCGAAGGGCGAAACCGGCCAGAAGCACCAAAGCCGGCGACAGCCCGCCATGGAGCCGGTAGCCCCTCACGAACCGGGGCAGCGCCCAGGCCGCCACCGGAGACGCCACCCCGCACCCCACCACCACCGTCCAGAACGCCCATGCGAGCGGCCCTGTTGCAAGCTGCGCAAACGCCTGTGGGGCCGCATAGTGGGCATGGATCATGAACAACACCAGGAACAGGCCCTCCAGCACGGACAGGGCCGCCTCGGCCGCCGCGGTGCGTTCGTGGCCCCGCTCCAACGGAAACACCCGCAAAACCATGCCCGTCAGCGTGGCCAGCGCCAAGCCGCACGATGCGGACGAGCAGAAGAACAGGCCCACGAGGGCCCACGTCTGGAAGAAGGCGACCGCCCGAAAGCCCATGAGCAGCAGCGCCGTGTAGGTCATGGTCACGCAGGCAGCCACCAGCTGCGCCGCGCAGAGCAGGGCGCCCGCCGCCGGAGGCAGCGTGCGGCGGTGCAGGTGCAGCACGCCCGCCAGCGCGCTCAGGAGCAGCACAGCCCCCAGCGAATAGGCCCCCATGGCCACCAGAGAGGTGTTGGGGCTGGTCAGAAGCACCAGCACCTTGTCAGGGCGTTCCATATCGAAGAGCAGGCAGACCGCGCCCAGCAGGCAGACGGCGGCGGCCAGCACGTTGCCGAAGCCGAAAAAGCGCCGGTGCTGGCCCGACGAGAGTCCGTTTAAGTGCTGGCTGCGGCCCGATTCGCCCAGGCCCAGCACCTGCCCAAGGGTGAGCAGCCCCAGCAGACCGCCCAGGGCAGCCCCCGTGCCGCCCAGAAACAGATAAGCTATGACCAGGGCGTCAAACATGGGAACCTGCGGACCGCCCGCCCGCCTCCTCGCTCGCTTGGGCGCAGGTGACATCCGACGGCGCGCCCGGATGCGACGCGTCGGCAGCTGGCACGGACACCGCATCCCCATCGGCGGTCGGCGCAGACGCTGCACTACCGTCGGCATTACGCGCAGGCGCCGCTCCATCATCGGCAGTCGGCGCGGATGCGGGCTGGGGAGCCTGCACCCGACAGCCCGCGCGCCGGTCGCGCTGGGTCGCCTCCACCCGGTAGGCCTCCCAGCCGCGCTCGCTGGGGCGGTAGAAGCAGCCCCGTTCCAACCCCTCGGGCAGATAGCGCTGGTCGACCCAAGCCCCCGGGAAGTCGTGGGGATACAGATACGACCCGTAGTTCTCCGAACCGGGACGGTGCCGGTCGCGCAGGTAGCTGGGCACCTGGCGGGCCGGACCGTTTCGCACCTCACGCAGCGCAGCGTCGATGCCGGCTTCCGCCGCGTTGCTTTTGGGAGCAAGCGCAATGTAAGTAGCGGCGTGAGCCAGTATGATGCGGCATTCCGGATACCCTATGACCTCGGCGGACTTGAAGGCCGCATGGGCGACGAGCAGCGCCTGCGGATCGGCATTGCCCACGTCTTCGGAGGCGTGGATCATCATGCGACGGGCGATGAACTTCGGGTCCTCCCCGCCATCGATCATACGGGCCAGCCAATAGAGAGCGGCGTCGGGGTCGGACCCGCGCATGGACTTTATGAAAGCGGATATGACGTCGTAGTGCATATCCTTGTTCTTGTCGTAGGGCAGGCTGCGGTGGGGGGTGGCCGCGGTCACGTCCGCTTCCGTTACGGGCGCAGGGTTTTCCCTGGTGCCCGGCTCCACCATGCCCGCCGCCAGCTCCAGCGTGGTGAGCGCCCCGCGCCCGTCGCCACCGGCCAGAAGCACGATGGCGGCCCGCGCCTTGGCATCCAGCACGTAGGCGCCTGCAAGCCCCCGCTCGTCGGCGACTGCGCTGTCCAGCAGGCGCGCCACCTCGCCGTCGGTCAGGTGCTGCAGCTCCACCACGCGGCTGCGGCTGATCAGGGCCGAGTTCACTTCAAAGAAGGGGTTTTCCGTGGTAGCGCCCACCAACACCACCACCCGGTCCTCCACCGCGTGCAGCAGCGCGTCCTGCTGGCTGCGGTTGAAGCGGTGGATCTCGTCGACGAACAGGATGGTGCGCGTGCTGCTCATCATGAGGCGCTTCTCGGCAGCATCAATCTCGCGGCGCAGGTCGGACACAGTTCCGCCGATGGCCGATACCTCCACGAAGGCGGCCTTGGTGGATTCGGCGATCACGTGGGCGATGGAGGTCTTGCCCGTACCCGCCGGCCCGAACAGGATGACCGAGCTCAGCTGGTCGGTCTCGATGGCGTTACGCAGCCAGCTGCCCGGCCCTACGGCCTGGGTCTGCCCCACCACCTCGTCAAGCGTGCGGGGCCGCATGCGCACGGCCAAAGGGGCCACAGAGGCCCGGCGGGAGTTTTCCATGTCGGTGAACAACGTATTCATAGGAAAACATTCTAACTCATCGAACGCATGTTTGGAATAGCAAATGCCGAAGCGGGGCGAAACCTGCGAAAGACATTGGTGCACCCCCTGACGCCCGCCGGCTCGGCCCCCGACGCCCGCTGGCGCACCCGCCACGACGCCCGTTGGCTCGCCTCCACGCCGCCCGCTGGCGCACCCCTTGACATCCGTTGGCGCACCCGCCCTGACGCCCGTTGGCCCGCCTCCACGCCGCCTTCGCGCAACTTTTTGGCTGAAATCGCCGGCTTTGCATGAGGACGAGGCTGCTTTCGCATGCAAAGCCGGAGAAATCAGCCACCAGGCCATGCAAAACCGGATTTTTCGGCCATCGCCGATGCAAAAGCGGAAATTCCAGCCAAAAAGCCATCGCGCATCGCTAAGAAGCGGGCGCTGGAGAAGCGGGCGCCGAAGGTGCCATTTGATGCAACCCTTTGCCGCTTAACCTTTTGTCACCGGAGAAGCGGGCGCCGAAGGTGCCATTTGATGCAGGTGCCTTCAAGCGGCGAACGCACCTTACGCACTCCCCTTTGGCGCTTTCAAGCGATGCTGCGCTCGGAAGCGGACAGGGCCCAAGCGAGCTGGCTGGGCGCTTGCAAACAAAGCGAGCCGGGGGTTGGGTCCCGGCTCGCTCCTTCGTTGCTGCTGCTTTGGCGTTTGCCTGAGCGGCTTAGCGCTTCATCGTCTGGCCGCCGTTGGGGTGGCACTGGCCGCAGATGTCCACCTGCTCGCTGTGACCCTTGTGGCACTCGTTGCAGTCCTCGATAGTGCCGTGGATGGAGTCATGCGGGTTGTACTCGCCCAGGTCGGCCGTCTTTTCGGCAAGGTTCTCCCAGCTCACATGGCAGCCGGACCCCAGGCACGTGGCCGTGTCGGTGTAGTAGAGGCTGCTCATCTCCGGCTCGCCCTCAACGCCGACTACGACCAGCTGCTCGGCGAAATCGCCGGTATGGCAGCTCTCGCAGTCCTGGCCGAGCGCCATATGGAAGCCCGCAAGGCTGTCGGCGCCCTCGCAGGCTGCGGCATGCTGGGGATAGGAGGCCATGTCGAAGCCGCCCTGGGAGGTCTCGGCTTCCTGGCCGGACCCGGTCGCAGGCTGCTGCGGGTTCTGCTCTCCCGACCCGGCACCGGAGCTCTGCGCGCAGCCAGCTGCCAAGCAGGCCGCCAGGGACGCAGCCGCCACCAGGGCGACGAGCCTCTTCGCGTTCGCGATCTTCTTCATTGACTTAAGCCTCCTTTGCGGCGCTCTGGCCGGACACGTAACCGAAGGTGACGCAGCGCCCGATGGACGGTCCGAAGATATGGCGCGGATAGTTGTTGCTGAAGAACCCGCCCGACGCGTTGCCGGCAGCGTACAGGCCCGGGATGGGCTGGTCGTCGTAGTCCAGCACGTTGCAGTTGTAGTCGACCACCAAACCCGACACGGTGGACAGGATGGACGACTGGTGCTTGATGGCGTAGTAGACGTCGCCCTCGATCTTCTTCACGCCTTCCATGGGGCGGTTGAAGTCCTCGTCGATGCCGGTGTCAACGAAGCCGTTGAAGCGCTCGACCTGGGCCGCCAGCGTGTCGGCGGGCACGTCCATCTTCTTCGCCAGCTCCTCGAGCGTCGGCGCCTGGAACGCCCACTCCTTTTCCTCGAAGGCCTTCAGGGCCTCCAGGACGGACTCGTTGACCACCTGGGCCGAGCTGGCCACGCGCCAGCAGCTCTCGCCGTAATGGCACTGGGCGGTGATGGCGTTGCTGCGCGCTTCGAAGGGAAGCGCCTCGGAGGCGAAGCGGATGCCTTTCTCGTTGATCATGAGGCCGCCGGACACCAGGCTGGTGATGCCCAGGTTCGACGAGTAGAACGAGTCAGGGCTGCCGAAGTCAAAGTTCATGACCGCCGCCGGCAGCGGGTCCATCTGGCCGCCCACGGCAAGTCCCATGAGCTGTCCGTCGCCGGTGGTGCCGTAGTTGGGGCACCAGGAGGCGGCGTTGGCGATGTCCTCGGGGCGGCACCAGGCCTTGAGCATGGCCGGGTTCGCATCGAATCCGCCCGTGGCCAGGATGACGCCCTTCTTGGCGTTCACCTGGTAATAGCCGTCGGAATCCTTGCAGATGGCGCCGGTCACGCGCCCGCCGTTGTCGCGCACCAGCTTCACCACGGGATTGCTGTAGCGCACTTCGGCGTTGGGGCGCTTGGACAGCGTGTTGGCCAGGTCGGCCACGATGTAGATGCCCGCGCCGCCGGCGTTCTTGATGGTCTGCTCGGACCACTGGGGGCTCGAGAAGGTGACCTCGGTCTGGGGCACCTCGAAGTGGTGCGCGTTCTCCTTGTTGATCTTGAAGCCCTCGGTGATCTGGCCGTCGCCCTCGTCGAACCTCTCCTGCAGCCAGTCGGCCGCCTCGCCGGAACGACGCCCCCACAGCATGATGGGGTCCACCGGCATGCGGTACAGGCCCGCCAGGCGCATGCGGTCCATGGCCTCGGGCACGTTGCACTCGTAGCCGGCGTCGGCCATGGCCTTGCCGCCGGTGACGCCCATGCCCTCGAACATGCCGCGGCCCTTGGTCATCTTCTCCAAGCACAGCACCCGGGTGGTGCCGTCGTCGGAGGCCGAGAGCGCAGCGCAGGTGCCCGTGATGCCTGCACCCGCCACCAGCACGTCGGTGTCTTCCGTGCGCTTGATCTCGTCAGCGGCGATGTCGCGCATCTCGAAGGCCACCCTGCCCTGGCGACGCATGTCGGTGGGGGCGTCGATGACGGGGATGTAGCGCACCTTCTGCGGGAACACGTCGGCGTACATGCCGTCGGTCTCGCTGAAGTTGGTGACGCCGCGCGTGGGCTGGCCCTCCCCCGTACCCGGGGCGACCAGTTCCTCGCCATGGGCCGCCTGCACGCCGAAGGCCCCCGCGGCCGCAGCGGCGCCCAACATGGCGATGCCGCTGGCCTTCAGGAAATCCCGACGACTCTGGGTAAGCTCTCCCATAGGTCCAGATCCTTTCCGTTCGTGTATCCTCCCTAAAGGCAGGTCCGGAGCATCGCCCTTCCGGCGACCGGTCCTGCCGCGTCCCCATGATGGCACCGGCTGGGAAGCGCTGTCGCGGGTGAAAGCGGCGGCGCCCAAGGCGAAATGGATTCTCACCCCCTTCTCACCCTCTCTCCGCTCCGCCAGAGCCATCGGCGTTTTCGCACGTCAGGTGATGGCATGCTATACTTTCGACCGAAAGCGGCATGCGCAGGAAGCCAAGCGGAGGCGAGGGGGGAGTCGATGGCGGGTGAGAAGGAATCGGCCCAGCAGGGCGGGCGCGGGCGTTCCGGGGCGCTGCTTGGCGCACCCCTTGAGCCCGCCGCCTCCATACCGCTGAGGTTTCTGGGCATGGGACTGTTCATCGCCTGGCTGTCCTGCACCCACATATCCCTCATCTTCCCCGGCCCCGACGCCGACCTTGCCATGCGCAACAACTTCGACCTGGGCATGCGCCTGGGAGACCTGACCACCTTCGTGGTGCTGGCCCTGGCCGCGCGCCGGCTGGGAGTGCTCTCCGACCACCCGCGGCTGCTCTGGCTGGCGGTGGGACTATGCACCGCCGGAAGCCTGGCCGAGGGGCTGTGGATCCTGCCCGCCACAAGCTCGCAGCCGCTGAACCTGGCCGTTTCCGCCCTCACCGCTGTGGGAGGGGCGTTTCTCTTCTGCCTGTGGGGGCAGATCTACAGCTGCATGGGAAAGACCCAGGCCATCACTTACGGAGCCCTGTCCTGCGTGGCGGCGCTGGCGGCATCGGCCTTGGTCTACACCATGCGCGAGCCCTTCGCCATCGTGGCCACGTCGGCCTTTCCGCTGCTGTCGCTGGGATGCGCCCTGGCAAGCGTCCGCCAGCTGCCGCCCGAGCACCCCGCCGATGCGCGCCAACGCTACCCGCTGCCCTGGAAGCTGTTCGCCATCATGGCCCTGGGCGGCCTCATCAGCGGCGTGTCCGGCTCGTTCATGCCCACGGTCGCCTACATGGGATCCATCCACCGCATCACCGCCACGGGCCTTTTCGGCGTGCTTACCTTGGGCCTGGTGGCCGTGTCCCGCAAGCGCCAAGACGCCCGCATGCTGGCCGTCATCACGGTGCCCATCGCGCTGGCCTCGCTGTTGCTGATCCCCTTCGCCGAAGGGTGGTTCGCCTACGCCGTGTCGTTCCTGGCGAAGCTGGCATTCATCTTCTTCACGTTTCTCATGCTGCTCATCATGACGCGCATCGTGCACCGCTTCTCGGTACCCAGCCTGCGCCTGTTCGCCCTCACCCGCTTCTTCACCGAGCTGCCGCTACTGGCGGGAGTGCTGGCCCAGCGCTGGCTGATGGGCAGCGGCCTGGTTTCCGACATGACCGTGCGCGTGGCCATGTGCCTGGGCGGCATCGTGCTGCTTCTGATATGCATCCTCATCTGGAAGAGCGAGAAGTCCGTCAACGACGACTGGGGTGCGGCGGGCGTGACCATCGAGGGCAGCGTGCACACCCCCACCGAGGCCGAGCGCATCGAGCGGCGTGCCGACGAGCTGGGCCGCCGTTTCGATCTGACCCGCCGCGAGCAGGAGATCATGCTGCTGGTGGCCCAGGGCAAGACGCGCGCGCAGATAGAGGCGGAGCTGTTCCTTTCCGAGAACACCGTGAAGACCCACATCCGCCACGGCTACGCCAAGATGGGCATCCATTCGAAAGAAGAGGCCCGGGCCCTGTTCAACGAGACGTCCTGAGGGTGGCAGGGCGGTGACACACGCAAGCGCAATCGCTGCGCCACCTTTTTGGCTGAAATCGCCGGCTTTGCATAAGGGCAAGGCTGCGTTAGCATGCAAAACCGGAGAAATCAGCCACCAGGCTATGCAAAACCGTCTTTTTCAGCCATCGCCGATGCAAAAGCGGAAAAACCAGCCAAAAAAAAGCGGTGCACCTCTGCCAGGGGTCGCTTGATGCGGTCCTTCGTCATCGAAAGAGGAAGCGCCCTGTTCGACGAGGCGCTTTAGCCTCTGGCCAGGTGCTATTTGATGCAACCCCTGGCACTCTGGCCAGATGCTATTTGATGTAACCCTTTGTGGCCCTGCCGTTCGCGCAACCTACGGAAACGATTTGGCGCCGCAGTCGCGCAGGCGCGCTTGATTCGCTATACTACGAACCAAGCTTCATCCTTGATGCCGGTCTTTGCGATGGACCGATGCATTTCAAAAGGGAGCTCTAGATTGCCCGTGGAACGGGGATTCGCGTCCGTTGATGCGAAAGCCGGGAAGCGCGCTGCGAGCACCCACCTGACCAGGTGGGTTCATCCTTTCGGCCAGGGATGAGGCTTTTTTCACGCCTGCTCCAGCTTACCCGCCTTGAACGCGATGCAGCCCTGGGTGCACAGCCATTGGCGGCGCAGGTAGCAGTTCTCGCATTCCGGCTTCGCGAACACCCGAAACGACGGCCTGTCCACGATCCTCATGAAATGCGCCGTCAGCGCCTCGGCGTCGGCGAACTCGCGGATGTCGGCTTTGGCGAACTCGGACATCCCGAAGCAGCGGATGGCCTGCAGATTCGGCAGGATGTCGATCACCGGGCGGCAGAACGACTTCGTATGGGCGATGGAGCTGTCGGGCTTGCCGTGGCGCGCAGCGTAGTCCTGAAGCCATGCCAGCTCCTCGGGGCTCCAGATGCACGACGGAGGGCGGTTGCAGTCGTAGTAGGGCAGCACCCCGATGCCGTCCAGGGCGCGGAACAGCTCCATGAGGAAGGGCTTCTTCTCCTGGAAGTAGGCCATCACGTCCCCGGGCTCCTCCTTCGAGAAGTCGGGCACGGTGATGGAGATGCGCAGCTTGTCGAAGCCGTAGCGCGTCAGCAGATCGAGCATGTAGCCGTAGTCCATGGTGGTGTCGTACAGGTTCAGCCCCAGGTTGATGCGCTTTTCCATTCCGCGGCGAAATACCAGATCGTCGACGTTCTCCATGGTTTTAGCGAAGGCCTTCTGTCCGATGATGTCCGGGGAGTTCCAGTTCACCAGAAGGGAGAGCTTCGGGTGCTCGACAAGCCCGAAGCTGCGGTCGAGCAGTATGCCGTTGGTGTAGACGGTGGCGCCGGCCACGCGGGGGTTGTCCGCAAGGCGCTGCAGCATGGTGCCGAAGTCGGGATGCAGCGTGGGCTCGCCCCCGATGATGCCGATGGTGGCCGGACCACGGCGGGTGAGAAACTCCACGGCCGCGTCGAAGCTCTCGAGCGAGATGGACTCGTCCGCCTCGCCCACGAACTCCCCGGCGAAGCAGTAGGGGCAGCGAAGGTTGCATTTATGGGTAAGCGCGATGTTGGCCATAGGTCCCTCCAAGCAAACAGGCCCGGAGCCGATGCGCTCCGGGCCTGCATGGTACCACATTGAGGGGCGCCGCGCCCTACCCCGCTATGCGGGCGAACTTGCGCTTGCCCACCTGCACGAGGGCCCCGCGCAGGCGCTCGGGAGCCACGTTGTACTCCTTGGCCGCCAGCGGCTGGCCGTCCAGCTTCACGCCGCCGCCGTCGATGAGGCGCCTCGCCTCGCCGGCGCTCGCAGCCAGGCCCGCGTCCACCAGCACCTTCGCCACGTAGACCGTTCCCTCCTGGTTGGGCGTAAGGTCGACCGCTGCCTCCGCCACGTCCTCGGGCGCCTCGTGGTTGCGGAACACCCGGTCGAAGGCCTCCTCGGCCGCCACGGCCGCAGCCTCGTCGTAGTAGGAGGCCACGATGTTGGCCGCCAGGGCGCGCTTGACCTTGTTGGGATGCAGCGAGCCCGACGCAAGCCCGGCCTCCACCTGGTCGATCTGGTCGACCGGGGTGGTAGAGGCAAGCCGGTAGTACTTCACCATCAGCTCGTCGGGGATGGACATGACCTTGCCGAACATGTCGTCGGGCGCATCGGTGAGCCCCACGTAGTTGCCGTAGCTCTTGGACATCTTCTTCACGCCGTCGGTGCCCTCCAGAAGCGGCAGGGTCAGGCACACCTGGGGCTCCATGCCCATCTTCTCCATGAGCTCGCGGCCAGCCAGCAGATTGAACAGCTGGTCGGTTCCGCCCAGCTCCACATCGGCCTTGATGACCACGGAGTCGTAGGCCTGCATGACCGGGTACAGGAACTCGTGCAGGCTGATGGACTGGCCCGACGTGTAGCGGTTGTGGAAGTCGTCGCGCTCCAGGATGCGCGCCACGGTGAAGTGGGCCAGAAGCTTCAGCAGGCCCTCCATGTCCAGATCCAGAATCCATTCGGAGTTGTAGCGCAGCACCGTCTTCTCGGGGTCGAGTACCTTGAATGCCTGGTCCACGTAGGTCTGCGCATTGGCCTGGATCTGCTCGCGGGAAAGCTGCGGGCGCGTGGAGTTGCGGCCCGACGGGTCGCCGATGAGCGCCGTGCCGTCGCCGATGATGAGCGTTACCTGATGGCCCAGGTCCTGGAACTGGCGCAGCTTGCGCAGGGGCACCGCGTGTCCCAGGTGGATGTCGGGGGCCGTGGGGTCGACGCCCAGCTTGATGTTCAGCGGCACGCCGCGCTTGAGCTTCTCCAGCAGCGCCGATTCGGGCACGATCTGGGCTGCGCCCGACGCGATGATGTGCAGTTGTTCTTCCGGTGAAAGCATGGCAGGGACTCTTCCTCGTTCGGTTCGATGGGTGTTCGGCATTCTAGCACAAGGGCGCGGCGAATCAGGAAACCCCGCGGTAAAGGTGGCCGGCCGTAGTGCCCGCCGCCTTGCCGATGGCGTTGCCGCTGGCATGGGCCACGCTGCGGGCGCGCACGGCCCGAGCCACCGCCTCGGATGTTTGGGCGGAGGTCATGAGCGTGGTGTCCACCATGACCCAGGAAAGCCCCGCCGCCATAAGGTCGGGCATGGCATGGGCCACGTCGAGCTGCACTCCGTTGAACAGGTGGCTGCGGCCCATGCAGTCGGTGATCACGGGGAACTCGTAGTCCTTGCGGTCGCGCAGGTAGTGGGGACTCTTGCGCCGCGGGCAGACGTCGCAGCGCTCGTCGCAGGGGCCCTCGCTCATGAGCAGGCAGTGCTCGGTAACCATGAGCTCCTGGGCGCCGATGATGGTCAGCCCCAGCTCGCACGGGGCGTCTTGCGCCAAGTCGGCGATCTGGCCCAAGGTGAGCTCGGGCGAGAGCCATGCGAGCTGCGCCCCCAAAGCCGCCGCCTCGTCGAGCGCGTAGGGGTTGGTCAGCGGCAGGTGCGAGCCCACGTGGGGCACCGCGCCCATGTCGGCGGCCCGAGACAGCTGCCCCAGGCTCTCCACGTACACGGGCTTGCCGGGGTGTACCGCCGACCAGGCGTCGAACCCGCGAGCCGCCTCGCGTGTGCCGTCCACCAGATCGTGCTCGGCCACGGGCAGGGCGATGACCGCCTGCTTGGGGTAGCCCGCCTGCTCGGCCGTGGCGCTGCGCTGGCCGGCCACTACCGCCTCGCCGCGCTTGTAGTTGAGCGCCGGCACGTAGATGAGGTCGGCGCCGGCCCGCTTGGCCGCACGGGCGCAGGCGGGGTTGGTGGCCCAGACGGCGATCTTCATGCCGCGCCCGCGCACCGCGGGCTGGAAGGGCCGCTCGGGGCTGCGCTCAAGCACGCGCGCGCGGGTAGGCGCCAGCAAGTTTCGACGCAGATCGTCCAGGGCGGCAGAGCGCGCCTTGTGGATGGCGGAGAAGCCGATGCCGGGATCGCCTGCCACAGTGACGTCCAGGGCGGAGAGGGCGAACTCGGTCTGGCCCAGCCGGTCCACATGCGATCCCACGTCCTCGGCAGTGACAGCGCGGGTGCGCGCCGCCTCCACCTCCTGGCCTTCGAACGACCCGACGGCTGCGGGATCGACGGCGGGAGGGAACGGATGAGACTGCGCGGAGTCGGCACCGCGGCCCTCGTCGAGCGCCGCAACGGACCCCTCGCCGCTCGCCAGGCGGAAGCTCATGGAAAGCGGCTGGCCGACGACGAGCGACGCGGAGCCGTCCACCGCCACCTTGGGCAGCAGCGGGTTGTCAACGAAGGCCGCCGCAGCGCTGCGCACGCGGAACACCCGGTCGCCCTTGCCCACCGGCTTCGCGGGCGCCAGCACCGCGCAGCCGCGTCCGTCGGTCGCAAGCGAGCTCACGGTATGGGCGAAATGCCCCTTGTTCGTCCAGAACTCCAGCACGTCGCCCTCGGCAAGCTGAAGCACCGTATCGATGCCGGCCCGCCCGTCGCGCACCCAGGCCACCCGCCCCGCCAGCACGCCGCGGTTGTTGGGGCGCCCGTAGCTCATGATGTCGTTGCCGCGCTTGCGCTCCAGGTAGGCCGTGGTGAACCCGCGGGAGAACGCCTCGGAAAGCGATTGCCGGTCGCCGTCTGCGGCCTTCGGGCTGCCTTCGGGGTCGACCGCCATGCGCTGCAGCTGCCGGCGGTAGGCCGACACCACGGCGAACACGTACTCCGGCGACTTCATGCGCCCTTCCACCTTGAACGACGCCACCCCCGCTCGCGCAAGCTGGGGCAGAAGGTCGATAGCGCACAGGTCCTGGGGCGAGAGCAGGTGCTCGCCCGGCTGCGGGAGCTTGCGGGCCAGGGCCACGTTGCGCAGCTCGTAGGGAAGCCGGCAGGCCTGGGCACACATGCCCCGGTTGGCCGAGCGCCCGCCGATGAGCGACGACATGAGGCACTGGCCGGAATAGCACACGCACAGGGCGCCATGGGCGAAGGTCTCCACCTCCATGCCCAGCTGCGCCGCCGCATCGGCCAGCACCGCCACCTCCTCGAGCGACAGCTCGCGGGCAAGCGTGATGCGGGCCGCCCCCAGCTCGGCGCATGCCTGCACGCCAGCCACGTTATGAATGTTCATCTGAGTGGACACGTGCAAGCGCGCCTGAGGGAGGGTGCGGGAAAGCTCCGAGGCCAGCCCCAGGTCCTGCACGATGAAGGCGTCGGCACCGGCCCGGTAGGCCTGGCGGGCCGTCTCCATGGCCCGCGCGAACTCCGACTGCAGCACCACCGTGTTCATGGTCACGTACACGCGCGCTGCGCGCAGATGGGCGTAGTCGCAGGCGTCGCCCAAGGTCTCCAACGTGAAATTATCGGCCCCCCGACGAGCGTTCAGGCTGTCGAGCCCCAGGTACACGGCGTCGGCCCCCGCCTGCACGGCCGCGTGGAGGCAGGTCTCGTTGCCGGCCGGGGCCAGAAGCTCGGGCAAGGCGAAATCGCAGGATGACATAGGAAGTTCCCCCTGATAGGAAAGGCAAGCGGGCGAAGCGGTGACCCTGCTTGTCCGTGATGGCGGATTTACGGACGCGCACGCGACCGCAGGCGCCCCAAACGGCGCTATGGTAGTATAGTCGAACTATGAAAACACGCAGAAAACAGCGCGAAATGCGCACCCACGGGCTCGCCTGGGCCGTACTGGTGGCAACAGCTCTCACCGTGTTCGTGGGCTACTGGGCCGTAGCCGGGGTGATCCGCGTCATGGATGGATGGGCCGTCGACCTCCCTTCCATCCAGGAAGCCGCCCTCACCAACAACTCCCACGAGTCCACCATGTACGCCGCCGACGGAACCACGCTTTTAGCCCAGTTCCAGCTGGAGAAGCGCGACCCAGTCACCTACGACCAGGTCAGCCCCTACGTAATCCAGGGCACCGTTGACACCGAGGACATCCGCTTCTACGAGCACCACGGCGTGGACTTCCAAGGCATCGCGCGCGCCATCTACAACAACATGCGCGGTGGCAGCCTGGAAGGCGCCTCCACCATCACCCAGCAGCTGGTGCGCAACACGCTGCTGTCCAGCGAGGCCACCGAGATATCCATCGAGCGCAAGATCCGCGAGGCGAACCTGGCCCTGCAGATGGAGACCCTGTACTCCAAAAACGAGATTCTGCTCATGTACCTGAACACCATCAACTACGGCGACGGCTGCTACGGCATCGAGGCGGCGGCGCAGAACTACTTTCAGGTATCCGCGGCTGACCTGACGCTTACCCAGGCGGCCACGCTGGTAGGCATCCCCCAATCCCCCACCTTCCTGAACCCCAAGCTCTACCCGGAGGACTGCCTGGCCCGACGCAACCTCGTGCTCGACCGCATGGAGGCCGCCGGCGACATCGGCCAGGAGGAGTGCGAGGCGGCGAAAGCCACGGACCTCGACCTGAATCCGGCGCCGCCCGCCCCCGACGAGGGCATCTTCGCCTACCCCTACTTCACCAGCTACGCCCGCGAGCTGCTCTTCGACGAGAACAGCCCCTACGAGGTGTCCTACGCCGACCTGTTCAAGGGCGGCCTTACCATATACACCACCTTGGACGTTACTATGCAGCAGCAGGCCGAGGCCGCCTGCGCCGCCCAGCGCGAGCGCATGGCCGACGACCTGGAGGCATCGCTTGTGGCCGTAGACGTGAACACCGGGCATGTGAAAGCCCTGGTGGGCGGCAGCGACTACAGCAACGCCAAGTACAACCTGGCCACCGGCAGCGGCGGATCGGGACGCCAGGCGGGCTCTACCTTCAAGGCATTCACCCTGGCCGCCGCCATCGAGGACGGCGTGAATCCCCAGACGCGCATCGACTGCTCCTCCCCCATGACGCTCACCCTCGACGGCGTCACCACCCGCATCGAGAACTTCGACAACTACAACTACGGCGTGAAGACCATCCAGCAGGCCACGGCCGTCTCGTCGAACACCGGCTTCATACGCCTGTCCGAGGCCATCGGATTTGACCGCTGCCCTGACATGGCCGAAGCCCTGGGCGTGCATTCGCCGCTGATGGCGGTTCCCTCAACCACGCTGGGCACCGCCGACGTGACGCCGCTGGATATGGCCCGCGCCTACGCCACCCTGGCTTCCGGCGGCGTGTATCGGCCCACCATCGTCATCACCAAGATCGTGAACCGCGACGGGGATATCGTCTACGAAGCGCCCCAGGAGGAGAAGCGCGTCATCTCCGACGAGGTGGCAGGCGCCACCACCAAGGTGCTGCGAACGGTCTTCGAGGACGCCGCCGGCACCGCCTACGGCTGCGGACCTTCGAACGGCCAAGTAGTCGCCGGCAAAACCGGCACCTCCGAGGACTTCGCCGACCACTGGCTGGTGGGATACACCCCCTATCTGTCCTGCGCCACCTGGATCGGCAATCCGGCGGGCCGCATCAGCACCGACCCCTCCATCACCTGCAACCAGCTGTGGAAGGACTTCATGAGCCAGGCCTGCGCCGACGAGCCGCTCGTATCCTTCCCCGAGACCGCCACGCCCGAGTACAACAACCCCTTCAACGACCGCATGAAGCAGGCCCATGGCGGCACCGGCTCCGACTTGGCCGAAAAGCGGGCCAAGGAGGAAGAGGAGAAAAAGAAGAAGGAAGAGGAGGAGAAGAAAAAGGAGGAGGAAGAGGAGAAGAAGAAGCAGGAGGAAGAGGAGGCCAAGAAGAAGGAAGAGGAGGAGAACGGCAGCAAGCCCGGCAACGAGGATCCGGGCAGCGAGGATCCGGGCTCTCCCGCCCCCGACCCCGGCACCGACCCCTACAGCGCACCCAACGTGGTGGGACTCACCTTCGACGAGGCCATCGATCTGCTGCGCGACTACGAGGCCGGCTACTACGAGGAGCACTCCGACACCGTGCCCGCTGGAACGGTCATCAGCCAGGCCGTCGAAGGCAACATGGTGGTCATCACGGTATCCCTCGGCCCCGAATAGCCGCAGCGAAGCACGCGGCGCTCGCGACGCAACGCGATCGCCGCGTGCCGCAATCCTGCCCGCCGAACCTCCGCCCATGCTGCGCGACGACGTGCGCAGCCGACAAACAGGAAGGGGCGCGACCGGACCACCCGGTCGCGCCCCTTTGCTTCCCGCTTCCTCCCCTGCGGAAGGCGTCGGGCGCCGGGCCTACTCCTTCGCTGCAGCCGCTTCGTCCGCCGCCTGCAGCTTCGCAAGACCGTCGTCGTAGGCCTGCTTCACCTCGGCGATGCGGCTGTCGTAGGTGCCCCAGTCGAAAGGATCCGCCTCGGTTGCGCCCTCGATGTCGCCGTACAGGGCAACGTAATCGCTCAGAGCCTCCTTCATGGCGGCGCAGCCGTCCACGTAGCCCTGCTTCACGTCGGCCAGGGCCTCAGGCGCTTCCAGCTTCTCCAAAGCGTCCAGCACGCGAAACGCGTTGTCGGCCTGGGTGCGCATGCCCACCAAATCACCCGCCGACACGGCGTCGTTGAAGCCGTCTATGCGGTCTTGGAAGTCCACCATGGTTTGGTTGACCTGGGCCATGAACTGGCGGTTGCTCGCCTGCTCCTCGGTCATCGTGGCGCTTGGCGCTCCCAGGCAGCCGGCAAGGGCCGTGCTGCCCAGCGCGCACACCAGCACGCAAGCCGCCGCTTTCGCCTTCATCGTGTTCCTCATAGCTCTCTCACCACTCGATTCTCATCAGTCCTCGGACGACCCGTCGCCGCCGTTGGAGGCAGGCGGCTCGGGCTCGGGCGTCGTCGGCCCGGGATCCGGGGAGGTTCCGGGGTCGTCACCGCCCGAGGGAGGAGGCGTATCCCCCGGGTCGCCGGAGTTGCCGGGCTGGTTCGGATTCTCGCCGTTATTATCGCCGTTGCCGGAGTTGCCGGGGGCGTTTGTTGACGGATTGGAGTTCTCGCCGCCCTCGTTGCCCTCGCCGTTCTTGTCCGGATTATCCGGGTCGTCATCGGGGTCGGCGGCTGGGTCGTTGGTGACGGGCACGGTCACCGTCGGCTGCTGGGTTTGCGGCGTCACAGTGCCCACGTGGTAGGTGGCGTTGTTGTAGTCCTTCTTGTACTCGGGGTCTTTCGCCGTGGGGAACTCCTGGGCGGCCTGGCCTTCCAGAACCGTCGACATGAACGTGCGGAACACATCGTCGGCGCCCAGGTGCGCCGGCAGGGCCTCCTGGTTGAGCGGGTCGCCGAACCAGATGGCCACCGACATCTGGGGCGTGATGCCGCAGAAGGTGATGTCGTAGTAGTCTGTGGAGGTGCCGGTCTTGCCCGCCACCGGCTGCCCGTTGGGAAGCGACGCGTTGCGGCCGGTGCCCTCGGCGGTGCTCACCACGGTCTTCATGACCTCCACCGCCGCATGGGCCACCTCCTGGGTGAGCACCCGCGTGCCTTCGGGGTTGGAATTGTCCACCACCAGATTGCCCTGGTAGTCGTAGATCTGGTAGACCGGCTGCGCATCGTAGTGGATGCCGCCGTTTGCCAGGGTGGCGTAGGCGTCGGCCATCTCCAGCATAGTGACGTTCTGCTCGCCCAAAGTCAGCGACGCGTAGGCGCCCAAATCGGAGGTGACGCCCATCTTCTCGGCCGTGGCCAGCACCTTCGCCCGACCGATAGCCTCCTGCAGGCGGACGAAGCCGGTGTTGGACGACACGGCGAAGGCCCGCTTGATGCTGCGGTAGCCGTAGTTGATGTTGTCGATGTTCTTCAGCGCCTTATCGTCCTTGTACTCCGTCTCGGGGATGTCGGCAGGCGAGGTGCAGTCCACGATGGTCTCGGGGCTGATCCCCTCCTCCAGCGCAGCCACCAGCGTGAAGGTCTTGAATGACGAGCCGCAGGGGCGGCCTCCCCCGCCGCCGGCGCCGGTGGCAAGGTTGGTCTGGGATGATTCAAAGTCCTTGCCGCCCACCAGGGCGCGCACGTAGCCGTTGGCCGGGTCGATAGCCACGAGAGCGCCTGCGATGGCAGGGCTGATGGACTCCTCCTTGGTGCGGATGGCGTTCTCGGCCGCCTCCTGGGTGTCCACGTCCAAGGTGGTGATGATGCGCAGGCCGCCGGTGAACAGGTCTATCTGCTGGTAGTTGTTCGACACCAGGTCGCGCACGTAGCTGGTGAAATAGGGGTACTTCATGATGCCCGTGGTAGAGGGCAGCGACGGGTTCAGCACCAGTTCCTCGGCCTGGGCGGCGTTGCGCTCCTCAACGCTGATGTAGCCGTTGGAGCACATGCGGTTGAGCACCAGGTTGCGCCGCTCGATGCAGTTGTCCATGCTGTAGAAGGGGTTGTTGTAGGTGGGCGACTGGGGAATGCCCACCAGCGCCGCGGCCTCGGCCAGGGTCAGGTCCGAGGCGTTCTTCGAAAAGTACAGCTGGCTGGCGGCCTGGATGCCGTAGGTGCCGTTGCCGTAGTTGATGGTGTTGAGGTACATGAGCAGGATGGAGTCCTTGGAGTAGGTCTCCTCCATCTTCACGGCCAGGTAGATCTCGCGCATCTTGCGCTTCAGGGAGATGTCGTTCATCTCGTCGGCCAGAAGCGTGTTGCGCACGAACTGCTGGGTGATGGTGGAGGCGCCCTCGCGCCCGGCGCCGGTCAGGGTGACGTAGGCGGCGCGCATGATGCCCTTGAGGTCGTAACCGTTGTGCTCGTAGAAGCGCTCGTCCTCGGTGGCGACCGTCCCCTCCTTCACGTAGTCGGAAATCTGGGACAGGCCAACCGGTTCGCGGCTCTCAAGCTGGAAGCGGGCAAGGAGCGTGGTGCCGTCCGCGGCGTACATCTCCGAGGGGCGGGCGGTGTTCATGTCCTCCACCCGGGTCACGTCGATCTCGTCCAGACCCTCGATCCAGGACGCCGCCAGCGCGTAGACGCCCACGGCTCCTGCCACGGTAACGGCAAAGAGGATGGTCAGCACGTAGAGCACCGCCACGAAGGGGTGCTTCTTCTTTATGGAAGGGCGGTTCTTTATGGAACGGGAAGCCACAGGTCACCTCCAGGATAATCGAGTGCCCATGGTACCACAGCGCCCCGCGCGAGCAGGGCGCCCACACAAGAAGCGCCGATACCTTGCCGTTACCTGAAAGCTAGGCCCGCGTACCCGGGCGCGCCGTCTCGCTATCCGACGCGATCTTCCCCTTCGCCTCCGCCAGCTGCCGGGCCACCTCGGAAGGACATGTGCCGCCGTAGGTGGTGCGCGCCTCCACGATGGCCCTCAGGTCCAGAGCACCCACGATATCGGCCTCGAACAGGTCGCTCTCGGCTTTGAAGTCGGCAAGCGACAGATCGCACAAATCGCAGCCCCGTTCTTCGCACAGGTGCACCAGATGCCCCACCGCCGCATGGGCCTGGCGGAAGGGCATTCCGCGTTTGGCCAGGTAGTCGGCAACGTCGGTGGCGGCGAGGTAGCCCTTCTGGGCCTGGGCCAGCATGTTGTCGGCCTTCACGGTCATGGTGGCTATCATGCCGGCGGCGCACTGGTAGCCGTCCTCCAGCGTCTTGGCCGCGTCGATTGCCCCCTCCTTGTCCTCCTGCAGGTCCTTGTTGTAGGCCAACGGCAGCGACTTCATGGTGACGAGCAGCGCCACCAAGTCGCCCACCACGCGCCCGCACTTGCCGCGGATAAGCTCGGCGAAGTCCGGGTTCTTCTTCTGGGGCATGATGGAGCTTCCCGTGGAGAAGGCGTCGGAGAGCTCGATAAAGGCGAACTCGGAGGTGGACCACAGCACCAGCTCCTCGCACAGGCGCGACAGGTGCATGCACGACACGCTGCAGGCGTAGAGCAGATCCAGCAGGAAGTCGCGGTCGGACACCGCGTCGAGCGAGTTGCCGATGACCCGGGAGAAGCCCAGTTCGCGGGCCGTCATGAAGCGGTCGAGCGGGTAGGTGGTGCCCGCCAGGGCCGCCGCCCCCAAGGGCGAGGCGTCCGCCGCGTCGTAGGCGGCCTGCAGCCGGCCGAAGTCGCGCTCCAGCATGGCCACGTAGGCAAGCAGATGATGCCCGAACAGCACCGGCTGGGCATGCTGCATGTGGGTGTAGCCGGGCATGATGACGTCGCGGTTGGCCTCGGCCTGGGCGACAAGCGCCTCGCGCAGCTGCAGGTTCGCCTCCATGAGGGCACGCGCGCGCTCCTTGGCGAACAGGCGCGTGTCGGTGACCACCTGGTCGTTGCGCGAGCGGCCCGTATGCAGGCGGGCGCCGGGCTGTCCCACCTGCTCGGTCAGGCGCTTCTCCACGGACATGTGGATGTCCTCGTCGTTGATGTCGAAGGCGAACTCGCCCGCCTCGATGGCGCCCTGCACGTCGTCGAGCCCCTGGCGGATGATCCGGGCGTCCTCCTGGGAGATGACGCCTACCTGGGCGAGCATGGCCGCATGGGCCTTCGATCCCGCGATGTCCTGGGCGTAGAGCTGCTTATCGACGGGCAGCGACGCGCCGAAGCGCTGGGTGAACTCGCTGACGTCCTGGGTGAACCTTCCCGACCACAGCGCCATTAGCTCCACTTCTCCTTCTTCAGCGGGCCCTCCTGCTTCTGGGCGTCGAACACGTCAGCCGGCGCGCCCTCCTGGCGGCGGTTGGCGGCCCAGGTCTTGGTGGACAGGGTCTGCAGCTTGATGAAGCCGGCTGCGGCCTTGTGGTCGAACTGGTCGTCGGCATCGTAGGTGGCCAGGGCGTAATCGTAGAGCGAGTAGGCGCTCTTGCGACCCACCACGGTGCAGCTGCCCTTGTAGAACTTCAGGCGCACGGTGCCGGAGAGGCAGCGCTGCGTGGAGGCCATGAAGGCGTCCAGCGCCTCCTTGAGCGGGCTGAACCACTGGCCGTTGTACACGCAGCGGGCCCAAGCCTGTTCCATGTCAAGCTTGAAGTGCAGCACCTCGCGCTCGAGCACCAAATCCTCCAGGGCCTTGTGGGCGGTGATGAGCGCCAGGGCGCCCGGGGCCTCGTAACACTCGCGGCTCTTCACGCCCACCAGGCGGTTCTCGATCATGTCGATGCGGCCGTAGCCGTTGCGCCCGGCGATCTCGTTCAGGGCGTAGATGATGCCCATGTAGCTCATCTGCTTGCCGTCGAGCATGTAGGGTACGCCGCGCGCGAAGGAGACCTCCACGTACTCCGGCGCATCGGGCGCCTGCTCGGGGGCCGCGGTCATGGTGTAGATGTCCGCCGGCGGCTCGGTCCAGGGGTTCTCCAGCACGCCGCACTCGATGGCGCGGCCCCACAGGTTGTCGTCGATGGAGTACGGCGAGGCCTTGGTGGCGGGGACGGGGATGCCGTGGGCGCGCGCCCAGTCCATCTCCTCGGGGCGGGTCTTCAGGTCCCACTCGCGCACCGGGGCAAGAATCTCCAGCGTGGGGTCCAGCATGGTGATGGACGCTTCGAAGCGCACCTGGTCGTTGCCTTTGCCGGTGCAGCCATGGGCGATGTAGCGCGCGCCGTACTTATGGGCGGCGTCCACCAGGTGCTTCGAGATGAGGGGGCGCGACAAGGCCGACACCAACGGGTACTTGTTCTCGTACATGGCGTTGGCGGCCAAGGCCCGGGTCAGGTACTCCTTGGCGAAGGTGTCGCGCATGTCCACCACCTGGCAGTCGATGGCGCCGCTGGCGAGCGCCTTCTTGCGGATGGGCTCAAGCCCGTCGTGCTCCTGTCCCACGTCCCCCACTACGGCCACCACGTCCAGGCCCTTCTCCTCCTGCAGCCACTTGATGCAGCAGGACGTGTCCAAACCGCCGGAATATGCCAGGATTACCTTGTCTTTCTGCTCTGCCATGATGGGTTGTTCCTTCCCTTTTCGCTCGTCTCTCGTTACGCGCAGCGGCCCTTGCAGGCGCTGAGCGGTGGTCTTTCCCGCATGTTTGCCGTCTTCCCAGGTAACATCCCTTCCGACAGGGCCGCACTCGCGCCCTTGCCCGGGTCGGCCCCGCATGCGGTTCGCGAGGGCTTCCCGCAAGGAGGTCGGACGGGCGGCGCGCTCGTCGTCGGCTTCGCCGCGCGGTTCGGCTCAGCTCGAATGCTGTTGGTGCGGAAGGGTTGCGGGGAGAGCGCCCCGCGCGCAGGTGGAAGACGGCGACTATCGTCGTCGCAGGCGGTCGACGGCCCGACCGACGCTTTCGGCAGCCTCGCCGTCGGTGGCGGCCACGAAGATGGTGTTGTCGCCCGCCACGGTGCCCAGCGCACCGGCCAGGTGCGCGTTGTCGATGGCAGCGGACACGCCGGCGGCACCGCCGGGGAACGTCTTCACCACCACCATGTTGCCGGTTACATGGACCTCTTCCACCAGTTCGGACACCATGCGCTGCAGCCGCTCCTCCTCCGGCAGCAGATAGCAGCCGTCCGGGGACTTCAGCAAGCCCATGTCCATGATGTCGCGGGAGATGGTGGCCTGGGTGCACTCGTAGCCGGCCTGCTGAAGCTCAAAGGCAAGGTCGCGCTGCGTCTTGACCGCGCGCTCGCGAATGATCTCGCGAATGGCGTCGTGACGCTGTTGCCGCTTCTTCATGGGGCCGGGTGCACCTTTCGTCGCTCGTAACCTGTTCCGTATTCCGCAAAGCTGCAAACTCGGGTGCCGTGATGCATTCCCGTAAGCGCACAGCGCGAAAATATGCAGCGTAGTCTAGCGCAACATTCGCCAGTGCCGCCCAGAAACACAAAGTTGAAACATTTTCGGGAGCCAAACGGCAGCCGAAACGCTGCCGGCCGGCCAATGCGGCCGCGCACGCCCAGGCGGAGGGCTTCCGGCCCTAGGCCGCGTCGATGCAGCGCACGAGGATGCCCATCATGGCGTCCACGTCCTCGCGGGTGCAGATAAGCGGCGGGACGAAGCGCAGGGTGGACGGGCCCGTGGCGTTGAGCACAAGCCCGCTCTCCAGGGCGGCGGCCACGACCGCCGGGGCGCTCAGGCCGGCCGTCAGGTCGGCGCCCACCAAAAGCCCCAGGCCCCGCACCTCGGCCACGGCGGGAAGCTCCGCCAGGCGTCGGCGCAGGTAGTCGCCCGTCTCGACGACGCGCTGCGCGAGGGATTCCTCCTCGACGACGTCCAAGACGCAATGGGCGGCCGCCACGGCCAGGCAGCTTCCGCCGAAGGTGGTGCCGTGGTCGCCCGGCGCGAAGGCCGCAGCCACCGAGTCCCTCGCCGCGCAGGCGCCCATGGGCATGCCGCCGCCGATCCCCTTGGCCATGGTCACCACGTCCGGGAGGACACCCAAGCGCTGGAACGCGAAGGCCTCGCCGCAGCGGAAGATGCCCGTCTGCACCTCGTCGCACATGAAAAGGGCTCCGCAGCGGCTGGTCAGCTCCCTGATCTGCGCCATAAACTCCGGCGTGCACGGGTGAACCCCCGACTCCCCCTGCACCGGCTCCACCAGCACCGCGCAGATTTCGGGCCCCCGCTCGTCGAAAAGGCAGCGCAGGGCCTCGCAATCGTTGATGGGCGTGGCCGCGAACCCTTCGGGCAGCGGCTGGAACGCCTCCTGCTTGGCCGGCTGGGCCGTGGCGGCCAACGTGGCCAGGGTGCGACCGTGAAAGCTTCTCTGCAAGGTCACGATAAGCCGGGGCGCCGCCGCTTCCGCCTCGGCAACCCCCTGCTCGTCGGCGCCGGCAGCCACGGCGTCGGCGGCAGCCCGCTTGCGGGCGTACAGCCGTGCCAGCTTGATAGCGCACTCGTTGGCCTCGGCGCCGGAATTCGCGAAGAAGGTCCTCCACGGCTGCGCGCCGTCGCCCTCCCCCCGGCTCAGCAAGTCGGACAGGCGCCGAGCCAGCTCGCCGCGGCGTTCGATGTAGAAGTAGTTGCTCACGTGCATAAGCTTGGCCGCCTGCTCCTGCAGAGCAGCCACCAGCGCCGGGTGGCAGTGCCCCAGCGAGCACACGGCTATGCCCGAGAGGAAGTCGAGGTAGTCCCTGCCCGCATCGTCTCGCAGGTACATGCCCGCACCTTCGACGAACTCCACCGGCTTGCGGGCGAAGGTGCCCATGACGTACTCGGATTCCAGGTGCGTTTCCGTTTCCAAGGACATGGCAGCGCCTCTTCCCTAGTTCTCGCAGTTCACCAGCAGCTTCGACGCGAACTTGCCCAGCGGGTGCGCATCGTAGGTGCAGGCTTCATCGGTAGTGTGCATGGTGGTGCCCACGCCGGTGCTGGTCAGAAGCTCCAAAAGCAGCGCGTGGGGCGTGGTGCCGTTGATGATGTGCGCGCGGAACACCCCGTCCTGCAGCGCCTGGATGCAGGCCTGCAGCTTGGGGATCATGCCGGTGGACACTGTCTCGTTCTCCACCATGTACTGGGCCTCGAACAGCGTGAGGTTCGAGATGAGCGTATCCTTGTCCTGGAAGTTCTCGTACAGCCCGTCCACGTCGGTGAGGAACATCACCTTGTGCGCCCCCACGGCGCCAGCCAGATGCCCCGCCACCATGTCGGCGTTCACGTTGTAGAAGCCGCCGTCCTCGCCCAGGGCAACCGTCGCCACCACGGGAATGTAGCCGCTGGCCACCAGGTCGTCCAGCAACGCGCGGTTGATGCGGGACACGTCCCCCACCCGACCCAGCTCGGGCGACTTCTGCTTGGCCACGATCACGCCTCCGTCGGCCCCGGATATGCCCACGGCGAAGTTGCCGTGCACGTTCAGGGCCGCCACCAGCTCCTGGTTGACCTCGCCCGTAAGTACCGTGCGCACGATCTCCATGGTCTCGGGGGTGGTCACGCGCTGGCCGTCGCGGAACTCCACCGGCAGGTTCGCACTCTCCATGGCGCGGTTGATGGCCTTGCCGCCGCCGTGGACGATGACCGGGTTCGCGCCGATGAGCTTTAAGAGCACGATGTCCTCCATGACGTCGGCGCGCAGCGTCTCGTCCACCATGGCGGCGCCGCCGTACTTGATGACCACCGTCTTGCCGGTGATGTGCTTGATCCAGGGAAGCGCCTCTACGAGCAGCTCCGCCGCGCGGGCGTCCACTCCGTTGGGCCGTGTCTCCTTTGCGTACTTCATGAGCGGTAATCTCCGTTGATCGAAACGTAGTCGTGGGTGAAATCGCAGGTCCACACCGTGGTGCTGCATTCTCCGGCGCCCAGGTCGGCTTCGATGACCACCTCGGGCGCCTGGAAACGTCGCAGGGCCTCGTCCTCGTCGAAGGGCACCGTCAGGCCGCACCGGCAGACGGGAATTCCCATGATGGATATGGCCACGTCCTCCTGGGCGAATGCAGCGCCGGAGCGTCCGAGGGCGGCGGCGATGCGGCCCCAGTTGGCATCATGGCCGAAGATGGCCGTCTTGACAAGCGGGGAGTTCGCCACGGTGCGGGCGGCGGCATCGGCATCCTGGACGCTGGCTGCGCCGCTCACGGTGACGGTGACCAAGCGTGTGGCCCCTTCACCGTCGGCGGCCATCTGACGCGCCAGGCTCTGGCACACGCCGTCGAGCGCGCACTGGAAGGCCGCGAGGGCGGGCGAGCCTTCGGAGAAGCAGGGCTGGCCATCGGCCGCCTTGCCGCTTGCCAGCAGAAAGCAGCTGTCGTTGGTGGAGGTGTCCGAGTCCACGGTGACCTTGTTGAAGCTGCCCTGAACGGCGCGCACCAGGCAGCGGTGCAGCATGTCGTCGCGCACCGGCGCGTCGGTGGTGACCACGGCGATCATGGTGGCCATGTTCGGCATGATCATGCCCGACCCCTTGGCCATGCCCCCCACCGTGAAGGTGGCGCCGGGATACCCCACGGCGTCGCCGGGAAAGCGCACGGCTGCGGTCTTGGGTACCGTGTCGGTGGTCATGATGGCCCGCGCGGCACGCGCCCCACCTTCCGGCGACAGCTGTAAGACCGCCCGGGGTAGGCCGGACTCGAAGGGCCCAAGCGGCAGGTGCACGCCGATGACCCCCGTCGAGGCAACCATCACCTCGGAAGCCGGGCAGCCCACGGCCTCGCCCGCCAGCCGCGCCGTCTCCTGGGCGGCACGCAGTCCCTGCTCGCCCGTGGCGGCGTTGGCGTTTCCGGAGTTGACCACCACGGCCCGGGCCGTTCCGTAACCGCACCCTCCCAGATGGGCGCGGCTTACCTGCACCGGCGCCGAGCAGAACACGTTGCGCGTGAACGTCGCAGCGCAGGAGCAGGGATCCCCGGATGCCACCAGGGCCATGTCGAGCCTATGCGGATCGTCGCGAAAGCCCGCATGCACGCCTGCGGCCGAAAAGCCCTTCGCGCTGGTAACGCCGCCGCCCTCCACGAACGAGAAGCGCACCAAGGGCGGCACGCCGCAGCGCTGCGCCAGCTCGTCCATGTTGACTTCGGCAGCAGACGCGACCCGCCGCTGCGTGCCGGTCGGCGCGCCCTGCTCCACCTCAGCTTGCGTGCCCATTGCACAGCCCTCTTTCGATCCGATCGCCTTCATCGCGCGCGTCGCATACCTTACAGCACGGGCACCGCTATGCGGCACAGCCCGGCGTCCTGCGGCAGGCCGCACAGGATGTTGGCGCATTGCACTGCCTGGTCAGCCGCCCCCTTGCCCAGGTTGTCTATGGCGCCTATCGCCACCAAAACGCCCGTGCGCTCGTCGACCACCGCGCTTACATGAGCGCAGTTGGTGCCCACCACCGACGAGGTCTTGGGCAGCTGGCCCTCGGGCAGCACCGTCACGAACGGAGAGCCCTCGTAAGCGCGCCGATACAGGTCCAGGACCTCGGACGTGCTGCGAGGTGCATCGGGGGCAAGCACCATGGTGACCGTAGAGAGCAGCCCGCGGTTGACGGGAGCCAGGTGCGGCGTGAAGACAACCCGGCCCGGCAGCCCCAGGATCTGCTCGATCTCGGGGGTGTGGCGATGGGAACCCACGCCGTAGGCCTCTACGTTCTCGTCGGCGAAGCAGAAGTGGGTGCGGGATGAGCACTTCTTCCCCGCCCCGGTAACACCCGAGATGGCGTCCACCACCACCGGCATGCCGTCCGCCACAAGGCCGGCCCGCACCGCCGGCGCCGCGGCCAGCGACGTTGCGGTGGGATAGCAGCCGGCGCAGGCCACAAGGGCCCCCTCTCCCGCTTCGTAGCGCTCGCGCGCGCAGGCCAGGTCGTCGCCGAATAGCTCCGGCAAGCCGAACGCCGCCCGTCCGAGCAGCTCGGGCGCCGTGTGGGGCACCTTGTACCATTGCTCGTAGACTGCCGGGTCCTTCAGGCGGAAGTCGGCGGACAGGTCGACCACCGCCGCCCCCCGGGCCACATGGGTCGGGGCCATGGCGAGCGCCGCCGTATGGGGAACCGCCAGAAATACCACGTCGGCCGAGGCCACGGCGGCATCGTCGTGGGAGCAGAACGCAAGGTCCGTGCTGCCGGCGAACCCGGGGTACTCCTGCGCCACGGGCACGCCCGCAAGCTCGTTGGACGTGGCGGCCACCAGCGTGAAGGAGGGGTGCCCCAGAATCACGCGGACGAGCTCTATGCCCGCGAACCCCGCCGCACCGACGACCGCAACCGTTTTGCCCATGACCTCCCAACCTTCCAACTATCCCGCAGCCGACTGCGCGCCACCCTTGCGCACGGCACCCGAAAGGGATTCAGCGCATGACGCACCCGCTGCTTGTATTGAGCGTATCCTTGGTATTTTACTCATGAAACTGCATAGAAGCGCGATTCCATGCGAATTTCTCAGGAGCAGACAACTCTCGGCGGCCGACGGGGCGCCAAGCCGGCGCCGCGGAAGGCGCCCATGTCGATTTCCCGACGAAACGACTCAGCTACGGTAGCGCGTCCCTCTTGTCGACTAGGATAAGATGGTTCGGAACAGATACGCACCGCAACCCTCACCGAGGAGCTGACCATGACGGCCTTTCCCCAACCCTACGCCGATACCCTCTCGCGCATAGCCGCGAAGGAGCGCCGGGCAACCCGCGAGAACCCGCAGCGCCCCGACCAGCCGGCCCGCGCGAGCAACATAGCGGCCATCGTGTCGTTCTACGAAAGCGGCATCAAGCCCAGCGGCGCCGACGAGCGCATCGGCATCGAGCTCGAACACATCATCGTCCACGACGACGGCCGGCCTGTGAGCTACAGCGGCGAGCACGGCGTGGAGGAGCTGCTGGGGCTCCTTGTGAAGGAGTACCCGCGCACCACCTGCGACCCCCAGGGTGATCTGCTGGGCGTGGCGCGGCCCGGCGAAGCGGTCACCATAGAGCCCGCAGCCCAGCTGGAGCTTTCCGCTGGTCCCTTCTCCGACCTGGACACCGCGCGCGCCGCCTTCCTCTCGTTCGAGCAGCACGTCGACGCCATCCTGAGTCCGTGGGGCGAGCGCCTCTGCAACGTGGGCTACCACCCCACCGCCAAGGCCCGCAGCCTGGAGCTCATCCCCAAGCGCCGCTACCAGTTCATGAACATGTACCTGGGAGAGCGCGACAGCGAAGGGGTGTGCATGATGCGAGGAAGCGCCAGCACCCAGGTGTCCATCGACTTCGTGAGCGTGCCGGACTGCCTGCGCAAGCTGCGGCTGGCCTTCAGCCTGTGCCCCCTGTTCGCGCTGATGGCGGACAACGCGCCCATGTTCGAGGGACAGCCGCGCACCCACCAGATGATGCGCACCTCCATGTGGCAGCACACCGACCCCGACCGCTGCGGGCTCGTCCCCGGCGCGCTGGACCCAGCGTTCACCTTGGAGGACTATGCCAGCTACATCCTGGACACGCCCGCCATCCTGGTATCGTGCACCACCAACCAATGGTGCTTCGAGGACCGCACCTTCGGCCAGATCTACGCCAACCGCACCATGACGCCGGCGGAAGTGGAGCACGCGGTCTCTATGTTCTTCACCGACGTGCGCCTGAAGAACTACGTGGAGATCCGCCCCGCCGACAGCATGCCCATCCCCTTCGCCATCGCCTACGCCGCGCTGGTGAAGGGCGTCTTCTACAGCGACGAGAACCTGGAAGCTCTCGATGAGCTTCTGGGCACGGTGACCGACGAGGACTACGTGGCCGCCCAGGAAAGCCTCATGCAGAACGGCTACGACGGCATCATCTACGGCCGCATCGCCGCCGAGCTGGCAGATACCGTAGTCGCCCTGGCCAAGCAGGGACTCGCGCAAGGCGAGCTGGGGCACCTGGTCCCCTTGGAAGAGCTGGTATCCCAGCGCAAAACGCTAGCCGACCTGGAAAGCCTCTAGCCCGCACAAACTGCACGGGCTCACGGCTCGGGGGTCCACGCGCGGTTCCGCACGAGGGCAGAACGCGAAGCGTTCGGAGCCCGAGCCCAGGACTGCCGAGCGCAAGCTTCATGTGAGCTGCACGGGCACATGGTGCAGGGGTCCGCGCGCAGTTCCGCACGAGCGCGGAACGCGAAGCGTTCGGGCGCGAGCCCAGGACTGTCCGAGCACGGACCCCTGCGCCATGTGCCCCCCAACCGCAAACGGAGAATCAGGAATCTCGCAGCGCCCTCAACTTCGCCAGAGCCTCGGGGCTGATGCGCTCGGCCAGAGTGTTTTTGACTGCCACCTTCGGCGAATCGTCCAGCTTCGCCTGCTCGTAGTAGGAGTCCACCTCGCGGGAGAACCCGTCGGCGCTCATGCGGTCCACGCCGTAGCCGAACACGGTGTTCTGGATGGAGGCATCGCTGGTCACCACCATGGTTTCCACGCCGCGCTCCCGCGCATCGCGCGCCAGCTTCTCGATCACCTTGTCCGCCGACTGCCCCGCCGGGCTGAACACGATGCGCACGCCGCCCACCACCGTGGGCTGGCCAGTTGAGAACTGGTTGCCGGCGCCGTCGAACACGATGATAGCGCTGCTATCGCGCCCGGCCAGACTCACCACGTCGTCGATGAGGCGGTCGCGAGCGCTGTTGAACGCATCGTCGGTGTAGTCCTCGCTGCTGCTCAGACGGTATCGGCTGCCGCTGCGCAGCACATTGTAGCCGTCGACGATGAGCAGCCGCTTCCGCTGGCGTGTCATGGGGACGGCCCTAGGAGTTCTGCTGAAGCCAGAAGTACATGAGGGCCGTGGCGGACTGGGCCACGTTGAGCGACTCGATGTCGCCTTTCATGGGCAGCCGTGCGAACAGGTCGCAGTGCTCGAGCACCAACCGCGAGACGCCCTCCTGCTCGTTGCCCAGCACGAGCGCGATCTTGCCCTTCATGTTCACGTCCCAGGCCACGGGCTCGGCATGCTCGGTGGCGGCCACTACCCAGAAGCCGGCCTCCTTCAGGCGGCCGATCGACTGCACCATGTTCGACACCTGGGCCACGGGCATATGGGCAATGGCGCCAGCGGAGCTCTTGTAGGTGGAGGCCTCCACGCGGGCGGAGCGCTTGTTGGGCACCACCAGGCCCACCGCCCCTACTGCCTCGGCGCTGCGGGCGATGGCTCCGAAGTTGCCGGCATCGGTGATGTGATCGCACAGCACCACCAGAGCAGCCCCGTCGCAGGATTCAGCTTTCCCCTGGGCCGCGTCTATAATCTCACCGATGCCCACATAGGGAAACGGAGCCGCTTCGGCCGCCACTCCCTGATGGCTGCCCCGGGCCGACAGGTCGTCCAAAGTCTTGCGCGGAACCATCTTCACAGGCACGTCGAAGCGACGAGCCTTGCGCATGATATCCTCGATCATGGGGTCGCGCTTCACGAAATCGCCGATGAGTATGCGCTTCAGAGGCACTCCCACGCGGAACGCCTCGATAACCGGGCGCTTGCCCTCTATGTAGTCAGCCATGGAAAACCTCTCTGGGATACGTTGGTTGGCGCCGCGCCCTCTGCCGAGGCCGGGATCGGCGCCGGCGGCATGCGCGGCTCGCTATTGTACCAAAGCCTTCGCACGCGCGAATAGAAAAGCGTCCCGCCGACACAGCAGCGGGACGCTCGGGTTCGATTCGCAGCCGGGCTCGAAAGCCGAAGCCGATTGGGCTTACTGGTTGTTGGTGCCAGCGTTGCCCTGGGCACCGGCACCGTTGGCAGCGGCATCTTCGTCAGCCGCATCTGGACCGGCGCTATCCGCAGGCTCGGAGCCATCAGCCTTCGGCTCGCCGTCGGCCGCGGGCTCAGGGCCCTCGGTTTGAGCTGGCTCGCCCTGGGTGGTGGTGTCGTCGGGGGTCTCGGGCGCCGTCAGGGTCACGTCGTCGGCGGAGGACACGTTGTAGGCGGACAGGTCGATGTCATAGGGCAGTCCCTCGGGCATCGGAGAGATCTCGATGACGGCGGCCTCCTGCAGGTTCGCGAACCAGGTGTAGAAGTCGAAGGTCGAAGCACTGCTGTTCACCTGACCCTGCAGCGAGGACAGCAGGTCGGCGGGAATCTGATCGACAGAGGTGTAGCCGCCGGCAGGCACGGAAAGCTCGTCGGTGCACAGGATGATGTGGTAGCCGTAGTCGGTCTCCACCACGCCGCTCATCTCGCCCACGGACAGCTCGTCAAGGGCGTCCTGGTAAGCAGTCACAAAGCCGCCGCCCAGCTTGTCGTAGCCCACATCGCCACCGCTGGTGGAGGAGCTGTCGTCGGAGTGCTGGGCGGCAGCGTCGGCGAACTCGATCTCGCCGGCCTGCAGCTGGGCGAGCAGGTCCTCGGCCTCTTCGCGCAGCTCAGCCTTCTGCTCGGCAGACAGATCGTTGCCGTTCTCGTCCTTGGTCAGGAACAGGATATGGCTGGAGCGCTTCGCGCCGTCGATGTAGTCGGCATTGGCGTTGGCAAGCTCGAGAACCTGAGCGTCCTCGTCAACGGGCTCGGCGCCGGCGCTCTCCTGGGCCTCCAGCTCGGCAGACAGCTTCTGCTGCAGCAGGTTGGGGCGAATAACCTCTTCCATGTAGGTCTCTTCGGTCAGGTTTGAGGCCTCGAGGGCGGCAGCCCATGCCTCGTCGGACTCGAACTGCGACTTAGCCAGATCCAGCTGCTCGGCCACCTCTTCGTCGGTCACGGAGACGTTGTAGGCCTCGGCAGCGTAGTCGAGCAGCAGCTCGCGCACGTAGTAGTTCACCACGTCGTCGCGCACCGTCTCGGGGGTGTAGCCGTTGGTGACCATCCACTCGGCCCACGCCTCGTCGGACTCCAAACCGGTATCGGTGCGGAAGTCGGCCACGTAGTCGGTTACGGCCTTCTCGCCCACCACGCCACTCTTGGAAACCCCGTTGACCTCCACGGAAACCGTAGCCGCAGTGCCCTGTGAGGTGTTCTCGATACCATCGCCACCATCGCCACCATTGTTGCCCCCGCAGGCGTACAGGCACCCGCCAAGGGCGACCGCCATGGCCGTCAGGCCGGCGACCTTCAAACGGCGAAGATTCTTCATAGAAGCAATCCCTTCTCTTGTACCATAGACTCGGCTAGACGGACCGCCAAGACCCGAAAGCGCAGCAATCCCTAGAAAGCCTAGCCTTTTCGTATACATTTTGCCCATTGCGACACCGTTTGTCGACAAAGCCTCCGCCGTTGCATATAAACAGCATAAATGACCACATCAATGAACCTTTTTTCAGTTTTCTTTCAGGCTTTCGACAATCCTTCCAACCCTTGGCGCGCCGCTCTGGCCGCTGCGGGCGAAAGCCGCAAGCCAGCGCGGCGCACAAACGGAAAGCCGACCGCCGCCCGCACTGGAAAGCGGCCTGCCCGGAGGGACCCTCGCCCAGGCCGCGACGATAAGCCGTGCCGCCCCGTCGCCGGCACGCCCTTCTTCGGGCGCGAACGGGGAGACCGTCCGCCGGCAGGCGGCAGGCGGGCGCCCTACACGCGCCCGGGCATCTTCGTCTTCTTGCGGGCCGTCTTCTTCAGGCTGGCCAGCACGTCCTGTTCCGGCGCCCCCTCGAAGCTGGCGCGCAGCTTCACCACCTGGTCGCGCAGGCGGGCGGCTTCCTCGAAGTCCATGGTGCGCGCGGCCTCGGCCATGTCGTCTTCCATGGAACCGATGATGCGCAGCACCTCTTCGCGCGACAGCTCGGCCAACTCGCGGTTCACCTGCTCGGCGGTGGTCGACCCCATCTCGTCGGTCACGTAGCTCATGATGTCGTTGATAGCCTTGCGGATGGTCTTGGGCTCTATGCCGTGCTCGGCGTTGTAGGCCTCCTGGATGCGCCGGCGCCGCGCGGTCTCCTTGATGGCGCGGTCCATGGAGTCGGTGGTCTTGTCGGCGTACATGATCACCTGGCCCGACACGTTACGCGCCGCGCGGCCGATGGTCTGGATAAGGCTGCGGTGGTTGCGCAGGAAGCCCTCTTTGTCGGCGTCCAGGATGGCCACCAGCGACACCTCGGGCAGGTCCAGGCCCTCGCGCAGCAAGTTGATGCCCACCAGCACGTCGAACTTGCCCAGGCGCAAATCGCGCAGGATGTCCACGCGCTCCAGCGTTCCTATGTCGGAGTGCATGTAACGGGCGCGCACCCCCTGGTCGAGCAGGTGGTCGGTCAAGTCCTCGGCCATCTTCTTCGTAAGGGTGGTGATGAGCACGCGCTCCTCGCGGGCGGCGCGCTCCTTGGCCTCGTCGATGATGTCGTCTATCTGGCTGGCGCTGCTGCGCAATATGATCTGGGGGTCCAGCAGGCCCGTAGGGCGAATCACCTGCTCCACCTGCTGCTGGCTCACCTTCTCCTCGTAGTCGCCCGGGGTGGCCGACACGTAGACGAACTGCGGGATGCGCTCCTCGAACTCGTCGAAGCGAAGGGGACGGTTGTCCAGGCAGCTGGGCAGGCGAAACCCGTGCTCAGCCAGCGTGACCTTGCGGGAGCGGTCGCCTTCGTGCATACCGCGGATCTGGGGCACCGTGACGTGGGATTCGTCGATGATGCACAGGAAATCGTCCGGGAAGTAGTCGATGAGCGTGTAGGGCGGCTCGCCTGGCTGCCGGCCGTCCAAATGGCGCGAGTAATTCTCGATGCCGCTGCAGAAACCCATGGTCTCAAGCATCTCCAGATCGTACTGCACGCGCATTTCCAAGCGCTGGGCCTCCAGGAGCTTGCCTTCCTCGTTGAACTGCTGCAGGCGGTCTCGCAGCTCGTCGCGGATGGTAGTAAGGGCCCGGTCCATCTTCGGGCGGGCGGTGACGTAGTGGGAGGCGGGCCAGATGGGCAGTGCCTCGAAGTCGGCCAGCTCCTCGCCGGTGACGAAGCTCACCTCTGCGATGCGCTCGATCTCGTCACCCCAGAACTCCACGCGCACCGGGTTGTCGGCGTAGGGCGGGAAGATGTCCAGCGCGTCGCCGCGCACGCGGAAGGTGCCGCGCTTGAGCTCGTAGTCGTTGCGGTCGTACTGGATGTCGATGAGCTCGTGAATGACCTGGTCGCGGTCCATTTCCTTCTGCTTGTCCAGAAACACCGCCATGCCTGCGTAGTCCATAGGGCTGCCGATGCCGTAGATACAGCTGACCGACGCTACCACGATGCAGTCGCGCCGGGACAGAAGCGCGCTCGTGGCCGCATGGCGCAGCTTCTCCACCTCCTCGTTGATGGAGGCGTCCTTCTCGATGAAGGTGTCCGACGAGGGCACGTAGGCTTCCGGCTGGTAGTAGTCGTAGTAGCTGACGAAGTAGACCACCGAGTTATCCGGGAAGAACTCCTTGAGCTCGGCGGCAAGCTGGGCGGCCAGGGTCTTGTTCGGCGCCATGACCAGCGTAGGCTTCTGCACCGCCTCGATGGTCTTGGCCATGGTGAAGGTCTTGCCGGACCCGGTGACACCCAGAAGCGTCTGGTAGCGCAGGCCCTCCTCGATGCCGCGGGCCAGCTTCTCTATGGCCTGGGACTGGTCGCCCGAGGGCTCGTAGGGCGCCATCACGCGGAAAGGCGTGTTGGCCAGGCGCACCTCGGGAAGCTTCCCTTCCATCTGCATGCCCTCGATGTTCTTCAAGTGGCTGGACATTGGCACGGCCCTCCGTTCGCATTGCGGCGAGAGCCCCGAAGGTCCCGCCGGATAGGCGAACAAGTGTACCACCTACAACCGCGGGCGGCAACGCCAGATGCAACCCGCCACGACTCCGTTGAGGTTGAAGAAGGGCAACGAACGCGCTCCAGCCGCAGAAAGTTGCACGTTGTCGATGACGTAGAAGGCGATTCGGTTTTTTCTTGTAGAGCGAATCCGGAGAAACGCCCTGATCGCAACAGGACGCTTCTCCTTCTAGCGGCATTTCGCGACAGCGGTTACCCAAAGAACTGCTTCACCTTGTCAAAGCACTTGGCGGCTTCGGAGTCCGTTTCGCTAAAGTCCTCGGAATATGTTTGTAAAGACCCACTAGGGCTAACAGCCATTTTGATTAAATCAGCGTATGCATCGTAGTACTCTTTGAGCTCGTCATAGGCTTCCTTCCATTCATCGGGAGGATTCCGAAGATCCTTCATCATGGAATCGACGGCAGCCTTGTTCGATTCCACGGCAGCCACCTTCTTCGAAAAATCGTCATCGGCGAACAAAGCAGCGATGGATGTATTGAAATCCTCGTTGAACTTTCCTTTTGTCTGCGTGAATTTGTCCGTCTCCTCGTCCTCTTCCTCGAAAATGGTGTTGTACCAAACGCTTTTGATAAGGTTGCCGCATTCTTCCGCGGTAACGGCGCCCTCTAGCATGCTGTAAGCGACAGCCTCATACTTCGATGCGTAGGAGGCCCTGGCCTCCGCCATCTGCTTCTCTTTGTTTTGTGCTTGTATGTTCTCGTAGACCAGATAACTAGCAACGAGAAGCGCTACGAGAGCGATAACGGCAATCAGAGCCTTAACAAGCGCTCCAGATGACTCTCGATGAGGACCCACAGCGGCCTTTTTCTCAGATTCCGCGTCTGTCGTTTTCTCGAAAGGGTAGCCGCACTTCCCACATAATGCAGCCCCCTCTTCCGCAATCGCCCCGCACTCAGGGCACCTCTTGGATTCCGGTAGCCTTTCAATAACCGCCCCGCAGTGTATACACGCACCCGTTTTATCCGAAATCTCTTTCCCGCATCCCGGACATTCCATCAACGACGTCCCTCGTTCCTCCCCACACTCGTTCTGTCCCATTCCAGAAGCAACCTTTACAGCCCAACCGAGTCCACGCCGTAGACGGCTTGGTCGTAGGTGTAGCCTTCGTATTGGAGCTGGTCTATGAGGCCGCTACGGGAGAACCCCATGAAAACAAGGTAGTCCTGGGCGCTCTTAGCCGCCTGCTCGTACCAATCGGCGCCGCAGTTGTCGGCCCCGTAGGTTGCGTCTTCCGTGGAGTAGCCTTCGTACTCCAGCTGCCCGATCAGGCCGGTATAGGAAAACGGCATGTACTTGATGTAGTCTTTAGCTGTCCGAACCGCGTTGCTTTGGCTAGTCGTAGGCTTGGCCTTCCATGTGGCGTTCACCGTGAGATCTTCGGTTACACTGGAGAAATCCACGTCCCAACCGACGAAATCCATGCCATCCATTTTGGGGCTCTTCGGCGCCTCTGCAGCCTCGCCCTCTTTGACGTACGAACTCTGAATTTCGCTGCCGTTGCCATCGGTGAACGTCACTTTGCAAAGTTTCTTCCACATCGCCTTCACCGTTGCATCTTCAACAATGGTCGAAAGGTCGGTGTCCCAGCCGGCAAACTCGTAGCCCTCCCATTCCGGATCGTCAGGAGCCTTAATTTCCGAGGCGCTGAATGCGGGCACCTCGGCGAGGACGTTCCCCGCCCCGTCCTCAAACGTGACACGCATCGCATGCTGGATTTCCGGGGTAAGCTTCACGTCTTTCGTCGCACCAGTTAGCACGATATAGCCGTCTCGGCGCTCGACAGCAGCCTTGCTGTCGCCCTCCACCTCCCAACCGGTAATACGCTCCCCTTCGGGCATGGTCGGCTCCTTTATCTTCAAGGCGCCGCCATTGCCGAAATCGACTAGCTTATAGTCGACGACTTCTCCTTCCCCGTACTCCACGGAAGCGCCAACAGGGGAGCCTTTCTCGATCCTGAAGCTATTCGTGATGGCCTCGAGCTGCTGGTATTCGTAGCTGTTCTTGCCTACCTCACCAAAAGCCACGATGGTCCAAACCCAGCCATCGCTAAACACTAGTTTAAAAAAGCCCCGGTTTTTTTCCTGATAGAGAATGCGCGCACCCCAGTTGCGAGCGGCCCCTATATTGGCTTCCTCCAAGGCAGATACAAACTGATAGTTTTCGTCACTTCGGTATTTTTCGACAATCTCTTGGGCGGCCGCCTCCGTTTCGCTCTCGAAATTCCCCGATTCGGATGGGGCAGGAGACGCCATGATGCCGACGATACCGTATGTACCAGCTAGGATGTCGACTGCCTCGACGCCCTTATCGCCCATATTCGTGTCAGGCTGGGTTTTCCACTCCGACGGATAGTCGACGGTCAAACCGTTTACGGTGACGCTTGCATCCAAGCCAAAATCATCAGCAACCGCAATCGGCTCCTCAGGCGCCTCTTCCTGCGCCCCGTCCAAGGCAGCAGACCCGGCGCTACAACCGGCGAATGCAAGGCACACCACACTGGCGCACGCAGCTGCGACACACGCTATAACGAATCGTCTCAAGAAATTGGCTCGTTGTCCAAGCGCCGAAATATTGGCGCGTTCTGTTTCACCCGAGCCGCAAGACCCTAGAAGAGAGGCGTTAGAGAGAGCCCCCCCCCTGCACAATCTTTCTCATACCCATAACTCATCCCATGCTTCCTTGTGCGGCAAGCCCCTGGTTCCGAAGGCTAGTCACCCCTTGCCCGTCTCGCAAACCGCAACTTTAGCACGACAGTATATCGCACATCGCTTACACCTGCGGCAAGAACAGTCTTCCGCGAAAGAAAAGCCCGCTCGAAGCAGCACCAGGTGGCCGCAGGTGCCGCGCCTTCCGAAACCACAGTGGCATCTGGATGCTATACTGGGCAAAACGCAACCGAGGGAGGCGTCGTGCCCGAGATCAGCCGCTTTTACGGGATAGTCATTAAGATGTTCTTCAAGCCGAAGGAACACGAGCCCAGCCATATTCACGCCCTTTACGGAGAGTACGTAGGTGAGTTCAACCTGAGGACGCTCGAGATGACGGAGGGCGACCTTCCCCAGAAGGCCCAGGCTTTGGTCACGGAATGGCTTGGGCTGCACGCCGACCAGCTTCAGAGGATGTGGGACACCCAGACCATCGAGAAGCTTCCTCCGCTGGAGTAACCGCATGGCCATCCGACGCATCAAGCATATCGATCCGGTCTTGCCCCTGAAACTGAGGGTATCCTTCGACGACGGCAGAGTCGTCCTCTACGACGTTGCGGAAGATGTGCGGGATATCCCCGCCTACGCCCCGCTTGAAACCGTCCCGGGGCTTTTCGGCCAGGTCCAGCTCGACCAAAGCCGGACCTGCGTGTTCTGGAACGACGAAATCGACCTGCCAAGCGACGCCGTCTACGAATACGGCGAGGAAGTCGCGCCTGCACACGACGGCGTAAGGTAGCCCCTGCGGCGGCGGTCTCGTCGGCCAACGCCGGCGGCGGCGCTCCTACCAGGACAGCACTTCGGCGCCGTCTTCGGTTACCAGGACCTGAATCTCCCATTGGGCGGTGTCGGAGCCGTCGGCGGTGCGGACGGTCCAGCCGTTGGGGTCGGACATGTCGATCTCGCAGCCGCCGGCGTTGACCATGGGCTCGATGGTGAACACCATGCCCGGCGCCAGAACCATGCCCGTGCCCGGTTCGGACACGTGGCTCACGAACGGGTCCTCGTGGAACTCCAGCCCGATGCCGTGGCCGCCGAACTCGCGCACCACGGTGTAGCCCTGGGCTTTCGCGTACTCGTTCACCGCCGCGCCCACATCCCCCAGAAGCCCCCAGGGCTTCACGGCCGCAAGACCGGCCTCCATGGCGCGCTTCGTCTCCTCCACCAGGCGCCGGCGCTCGGGCGACACCTCGCCGATGCAGAACATGCGCGAGCTGTCGGAGAAGTATCCGTCCAAAATGGTGGAGCAGTCCACGTTGACGATGTCGCCCTCCTTCAGCACGTCGTCAGGCGAGGGGATGCCGTGGCAGACCACCTCGTTGATGGAGGTGCATACGCTCTTGGGGTAGCCCTCGTAGTCCAAATCGGCGGGAACGGCCCCGTGCTCGATGGTGTAGTCGTAGATCCACCGGTCGATCTCCTCGGTGGTCACGCCGGGGCCGATGCGCTGCCCCACCATGTCGAGCACGCCCACGTTGATGGCGGCCGAGCGCTTGATACCCTCCACATCCTCCGCCGTCTTCAACAGCCCGCGGGCCGGCACCTCGAAGCCGGCCTCGTAGAGCGCCTGCAGCCGGTCGTCCTCGGCCAGGTGGCACTTCTTGTACTTCTTGCCGCTACCGCACCAGCACTCGTCGTTGCGGCCCGGACGCCCTTCGCCGTCGTACATGGACTTCGCTTCCTTCCTGAAGAAGGGCGGCGCGCACCGGCACCGCCCCGAACGAATCTCGCCAGCCGCCGCCCGCAGACGGCGCCGTCGTCTAGCCGCGCACCTCGGCACCCGTGGCGGCGCTCACCTTCTTGACCAGGCGCTCGTGGGCCCGCTCCACCTCGTCGCCGGACAGAGTGCGGTCGGCGGCACGGTAGGTGAGCGCGTAGGCCATGGACTTCTTGCCGGCCCCCACGCGCGCATCGTCGCGGTAGACGTCGAACAAACGCGCATCCTCCAAAAGCTTACCGCCGGCGCTGCTCATGCACTGCATCAGTTTCTCGTGGCTGGCGCCTTCGTCCACCACGAAAGCCACGTCCACGCTCACGGCCGGGAAGGTGGGCACCTCCACGTAGTCGCGAGCAGGACGGGCGCTCTTCTGCAGGGCGTCCAGCGTAAGCTCGAAGGCGGCCACGGGAGCCTGGGCCTCGAAGGCGGCCACGGCCAGGGGATGCAACTCGCCCACCCAACCGAGCACCGTGCCGCCGGAAAGCACCTGGGCGGCACGGCCCGGCTGCAGCCACGGCGCCTCGTCGGCAGCGAGCGCTTTGAAGCGCAGCTTCGGCAGCGCCAGCTCGCGGGCGAGGCTTTCCACAACACCCTTGGCGTCGAAGAAGTCGAAGGCTTCGGGGCGGGCGTTCCAGCCCTCCTGCCCCATAGCGCCGGCCAGCACGCCGGCCACGTAGGTACGCTCCTTGGGGCTCTTCTTGCCCTCGCGGGCGAAGAACACGGTGCCTACCTCGTAGAGCTGCACATTCGCCACGCCGCGGCTCTGGTTGTAGGCCACGGAGCGCAGAAGCCCGGGGATGATGCTGCGACGCATCACCGACTGCTCGGAGTTCAGCGGGTTCAGAAGCTCCACCGCGCTGCCGGCCTCCTCGCCGGTCATGCGCAGGCGGTCCATATCGCCCGGCTCGGCGAAGGAATAGGTCATAGTTTCGTTCATGCCGCTGGCGCGCAGGGTGTGGTTGACCACGTCCACCACGTGCTCGCGCGCAGAGCGGGTGCCCACGCGCCCGCGACCGCCGGGCAGCGTAGGCTCGATGCGGTCCATGCCCCACAGGCGCAGCACCTCTTCGTAAAGGTCGATCTCGCGCTCCAGGTCGGGACGGAACGTCGGGGCTACCACCGAAAGCACCGCGGGGTCGCTAGTAGCCGACACCTTGCAGCCCAGACGGCCCAGGATGTCTACGATGAACTCGGCGGGAATGCTCGCCCCCATCATGGCGTTGAAGCGCGAAATGCGGAACGTCAGCTCGGCCGGCATGGTGCGGCTTTCCCAGACGTCCACCACGCCCGGGCGCACGGTGCCGCCGGACACCTCGGCCAGAAGCGCCGCGGCAGCCTGCGAGATCTCCTCCACCGGGTTGTCGTCCACGCCGCGCTCGTAACGCATGGACGATTCGCTGATCAATCCCAGGTTGCGGCTGGTGCGCGAGGTGTGCGAGCGGTTGAAAGCGGCAGCCTCCAGCAGCACGCAGGTGGTGCCGTCCTCCACCTCGGTCTCAAGACCGCCCATGACGCCGGCCAGGGCCACGGCGCGTTCGGGGGTGGCGATGACGGTGGTGTCGGCGCTAAGCACGCGCTCCTGGCCGTCCAGCGTGGTGAAGCGCTCGCCGTCGGCAGCCGGACGAACCACGATGCGCACCGACCCGTCGGGCTCGGCCAGACGGTCCGCATCGAAGGCATGCAGGGGCTGGCCGAACAGGAACATGATGTAGTTCGTGACGTCCACCACGTTGTTGATGGAGCGGCACCCGGCGGCCGTCACGCGCTCGACCAGCCATTCGGGGCTGGGCCCCACCTTCACGTTGTCGATAATGCGGGCGGTGTAGCGCGGGCAGCGGTCGGCATCCATGATGTCGATGGAGACCGTATCGGCCACAGGCGCACCAGCCGTCACGTCCGCAAGCTTGGCGGCCATGGCCCCAAGCGGGTTCTTTGCGTCCTCCTGGTACATGGCGCCCACCTCGCGCGCCATGCCCACCATGGACAGGCAATCGGGGCGGTTCGGGGTTATCTCCAGGTCGAGCACGGTGTCGCCTAGGCCCAGGTACTCGGCGATCGCCATGCCCACCGGCGCGTCTTCGGGAAGCACCCAGATGCCGCTGTGGTCGGCGCCGAAGCCCAGCTCGCGCTTCGAACAGCACATGCCGCAGCTGGTAACGCCGCGCAGCTTGCTCTTCTTGATGGCGAAGTCGCCGGGCAGCACCGCGCCCACGCAGGCCACGGGCACCTTGATGCCGGCGGCGATGTTGGGGGCGCCGCATACGATCTGAACCAGGTCGCCGGCGCCCACGTCCACGGTCACCACGTGCATGTGGTCGCTGTCGGGATGCGGCTCGCAGGTTTCTACGAAGCCCACCACCACGCCGCCAAGCCCCTCGCCCACGGTCTCCACGCCCTCGACGCCGGTACCCGTCAGGTCAAGCTTGTCGCAGAACGCCTTCGTATCCTTCGGCACCGCCACGTATTCGGAAAGCCACTTCAACGATACTCTCATGATATCTGTCTCTCTCTTGCTCTTGCGCGGGCCGCGGAACTAGAACTGACGGAGGAAGCGCATGTCGCCTTCCAGGAGCATGCGCAGGTCGGGCACGTTGTACTTCAGGCAAGCGGCCCGCTCGACCCCCATGCCGAAGGCGAACCCGGAGTACTTCTCGGGATCGATGCCCGACATGGAAAGCACGTTGGGGTCCACCATGCCGCAGCCCAGAAGCTCCAGCCACCCGGTGCCCTTGCACATGCGGCAGCCTTCGCCGTGGCACACCGCGCAGCTCACGTCCACCTCGGCCGAGGGCTCGGTGAACGGGAAGTAATGGGCGCGGAAGCGGGTCTTGCGCTCAGGCCCGAAGATGGCCTTGCAGAAGTAGTCGAGAGTGCCCTTCAGGTCTCCGAAGGTGATACCCTCGTCCACCACCAAGCCCTCGATCTGATGGAACTGGGGCAAGTGGCTGGGGTCGGCCACGTCGCGGCGGTACACCTTGCCCGGGGCTATGATGTAGATGGGCAGAGGCTGGTCCTCCATGGCATGCACCTGCACGCCGGAGGTCTGGGTGCGCAGCAGCACGTCGGACTCGCCACGCACCGCCGCCTCGTCTCCGGACAGGTCGCGCACGTAGAAGGTGTCCTGCATGGAACGGCTGGGGTGGTCGGCCGGGGCGTTCAGGGCCGTGAAGTTGTAGTAGTCGGTCTCCACCTCCGGGCCGCTGGCCACGGTGTAGCCCAACCCCAAGAACACCTCGGCAATCTCGTCGGTGATACGGCTGATCAGATGGCGCGTGCCCATCTGCTGGGCACGCCCGGGCAGCGTCACGTCCACGGCCGCGGCGTCGATGGCCGCCTCCAGCTCGGCGGCAGCCAGGGACTCCTTGGCCTTCGCCAGGGCCTCCTCCACCGCCACGCGCGCATCGTTGACGGCCTTGCCAACAGCCGCCCGCTCCTCCTTCGGCACCTGCCCCATCTGGCGCAGATACGCCGTGAGCGTCCCGGACTTGCCCAGAACCGCCACGCGCACCTGCTCGAGCGCAGACGTGTCCGCCGCTCCCGCAACCGCCGCCAGCGTGCTGTCGCGCAGCGCCGCTACTTCCTCTGCAATGGCCATGCTAACTGCCCTTCCGTCGTCCGCCCGAATGCGCAGAACGCACGGGAGCACCGTCCGTCCTGGTTTTTTCGATAACAACGTATGTTAACGCAATTCTTCGCCGCAAGGTCGAATTCCACAGCGGCAGCAGGCAAAAGCGCCCCGCACGGCACAGCCGTGACCCGCCCAATCCCGCACAATCGACAGATTGGCGCAAGAGAGGCTTGCGAGCATGCGGTTATGCGGGATTCAGAAGCGTCCGTCGGGAACTATCAGTAGGTCAGCCCGAACGCCCACAGGGGCACTGTGTTGCCGAACCCATATTCGATGTCGTCCTTCACCACCACACCACGTGCGGCCCCCGCGAGCTGGCGCTGCCCTTTGCTTCGACCGCCCACTTCGAAGGTGATGCCGTTGATCTCGAAGTCGGCCAAAGGAGAGGCGGTCACTTTGTGGTTCACACGCATCTGGTTGAAGAAGAACGTCTCCCGTACAGAACCCACGTTCTCGGAGCCGTCACTGAGACCGTACAGAATGTTGGTGTTGTCCAGATAGACCTTCTCCACCTTGCCGAGCGAGTTCAGCCCCGTAACCTTCGTCCGCAACTGGGCGATCATGCCGGCTTTCTCCATGAGCAGAAGATACTCCTCCACGTTGTTGCGGCTCACGCCGACCTGACCGGCTAGCTGAGCGAAATTGGGCTTGAACGGCGAAAGGACGCTCACGTACGCCATGAGCTTCCGGAGCTTCCGCCCTGTCGAGACCGTCATGGAGGCAAAGGAAGGGATGTCGACCTCGAGGGTTCGCACCACCACTTGCCCCAGCTCCATATCGAAATCAGGGTCTACGCCGAACGGATAATAGCCTGTCCGCAGGTAATCATGGAAAAGAGGCAGAGGGTGGTCGATCCCGGGCAAGAGCGCCTGCTGTCCCAGTATCTCGTCAAGGGACAACGGCTCCATCTCTATTCCATGGCGCATAGCCAGATATTCTCGGAATGACAGCCCCTGCAACAAGTAACGCGGGGCACGCCGGCTCAAGTCGGCCTCGCCCTTCTCGATATCAAGCACCGACGAGCCCGTGAAAAAAACATGCAGGCCCGGAAGCATGTCGTACATCATCTTGAGCTCCCGGGACCAACCGGGGTACTTGTGGACTTCGTCGATGAAGAAATGGGTCCCTCCCATCTTGAGGAACCCTTCGGCCGTGTCGTAGAGCGTATGATCCGCGAAGTAGAGGTTGTCGGCGGAAACAAAGAGCGGCTTCTCGGCAGAACCGCGCTCCTTGATGCGCTGGAGGAAGAGGGTGGTCTTCCCCACACCCCGCGGCCCAACCAGGCCAAGCATCTTGTTTTCCCAATTTATCTGCGGATAAAGATATCGCTTGAAGCCGGTAGGGACTCCATCCACCATGCGCTGCATCGTTTCGAAAAGCCGCTGCATCGGCTCACCGCCTCCCATATTGCACTACTTGAGTGCAATATTAACACAAAAACGCACTCAAGCAGTGCACACTCTGTAGCGCCACGGCCTACTTCGCCGCGATTGGGCCGAGCGACTTCCGGCATCATTCGGGCGCACGAGGCATCCTAAACCACCGATTGGCAAATATGCGGGGCGTTGATATGTCGACAACGCAAGATGCAACCCTTATACCGGCGCCAGCCTCATCCCCCCATCCTCGACGGAGATCCGGAAACACCGCCGATCGGGGTTCGGCGGTTCGGTAAACGAGGCGCCACACTCCCCTATGAACGCTTCGAACGCATCCCAGTCCTCGCCCAGGAACGCAAGGTACTGGCACCGTTCGAGCGCTCCGGTGGCCGCAGCTGGTTCGTCCTGCGAGGTCAGCTGAACCACAGCTCCCTCCGTCTCGTACAGTGCCACGAAATAGGCGAGGCCGGACGGAGCGTCCACGAAACATGCCACCGTACTGTTGGGGGGAATGGTGCAACCCTCTCCCAGGACCGAGGAAACAGGTCGCCGACCCTCGGAGTATCCTTCCGGCCCCCGACTTCCGTAGGGACTATCGACGATAAGCGATATCGCATTAGGCACAAGCGAGCAGCACAGGACGACTCCGATCAGCACCGGCGCTATCCTGTGAAGCCGGTCCTCGACGAGATGCACCCCGACGCGGACCTCGTGCCCGCTGGGCCGTTCGGACGTTTCTCTCAGGCAGCACCATATCAACCCTCGGGTCGACAGGCATGCAAACACGAGGAGAGCCGTCCCGTAATACCTATCGAAGCCACCCAGGCTGCCAACCGTTTCCGACGGAGGCATGAAGTATGTATAAAGAACGACCAGCGCAAGCACCGTCGCCAGCACCGTTGCGTTGGCCACCGCCGCGCACCGCTCCAAGAATAACGCTGGAGATCTTCGAACCCGGCAGAGAACAATGGTGCCGAAACACGCCGCATTCAGCCCCCAGAACACGACAACCCGCGTCGCATCGGAAGCAAACGCATCGACCAGCACGCGAAGCGCCACAACCGACAGGTCATCCATGGGGGCACCCTGGAAACGATCGGCAGTCACCGAGAATTTCCCGCTTTCGTAGCCCGCCGCAAAAGCGCCGTCCACATGAGCGTTCCAAAACACGCTGAAAACCAGAAAGAGAGCCACGGGAACCAGCATGGCACAAATTGGTCCGATAACGTCTCGACGACCGTTACGGCAATTGCGCAGCCCTCGAACCAGGAGATAGGTTCCCAGCAGCAGAAACAGCGCTAAGAATATCTTTCCGTTATCTTTGACGAAGGAGCACACCAGCACCGGCAGCGAACCGCAAAGCAAAAGCCTCGGAAGCCCTCCTTCGCGGGAAAGCAGTATCAGCACCGAAGAGACGAACAGCAGCCCCAGCAGCGCATCGACGAGCACGCTCGTTATCCTGATAACAGGCGTCATGAACAGCATGGCCGAAAGCGCAAGCAGTGTGCATAGGATATTCCTGGCAGCCTCCCGCTTTCCGCAAAGTCGCCCTTCGAAAGGCGCCCAAAGCGCGCAGAGAGCCGCTACAACCAGAATGTTCTGGGCGAAAATGGTATGCCCTTCCGTATAACCGACCAGCACGTCGACGAAGTAGATGAACGAAGCCGACGCGGGAGGGTAGTTCACAAATGAGCCCACCCGCGAGACAATGGATCCGTCAGCGGGGAAGCATCCGGTGGCAAACATGTCCTTCACGATGGACCCCCAGTGGGAGAACTCATCGTAGTAGACGTAGGTCAAATCCTTGCAGGCAAAGGCAAGCAACCAGAAGAGAGCTAGAAAAAACAGGATGCCAGGATTTCTCAGAAAGGCAGCTGCCCGCTGGCGCCACGAAGGCACCGCGGCTGCAGCCAGCAGAAGAGCAATGCCGACACCGTGCAAAAGCCAACTCGATTGAGACAGACAGTCGACCAATCCCGACAAAAAAACCGCCAGGTCCAAAAACGAGAGCGCAACGACCGGGCAAAGCGCAGGAGCCAGGCGGGAAATCCGACGGCACAGAACCGACCAGCCCATCAGGGAGCAGCAGAGGAAAAAGACCGAAGCCACGTAGGAAATCATCGTCGCGCCTCCTCCCATCGACACGAGCAAAGCGCGATCAAATAGGGCGCCGCGAAGAAGAGGGGCAGCGCATACCTGCCCGTGGAATAGGGAGAGGCTACGCAGACCAACAAGGTAATCGCTATAGGAGCGAGAACAAGGAGCGCCGTCTTGAAACGCCGTACGCAGAACGCAAAGCATAGGGACGGGATAACGAACGAGTACAGGCATATCATGAACAACCAGCTGGTCGGCGCCTGGCCCGCAAGCCACCAGTAAAGGTTCGTCGCGCCGAGCCTGAGTGGTTCGAGGAATGCCGGATTCGATATCCTTGTGTTCTCATGGGAGAGGGGGCTGCCTGTGTTCGAGTAGATTGAGATAGTCTTGCACGGGACAAAGTAGCCTGCCGCCGTGCAAGCGATAGACTCCAGGTAGCAAACGGGGTCACTCATCCCCTGCCGCAGCCACACCTTCCAGTATGCAGCCTTCTGCTCCGGAGTGGCCTCGTAGTCCGCCTGCTGCTTCACGTTGTCGTTGCAGAACGGGTCGTAGCGTTCGGCGAGCGTATCCCACCTCAGGACATCGTCGATAGCCTGGCGGTCTTCAGGGCTAACCTGCTCGCCGTGGACGGTGACATAGCGTGCCGTCTGCTGCCAGGCAATGGCCGATACCTCCGAGGAAGAACCTTGAACCACGTCAAACGCGGGGAATACGACAACGGGCAGAACGAACCACATCGCAAGGGCCGCTGGCGCAACGGACACCGCGATGGGCACCCATTGCTTCCTTAAAACGACGAGCAGCACGACAGCCCCCAGAAGCACGAGGTAGATTCCCGTCTTCTTCGTTAGCGAGCACAGCACGCAAGCAACCGTTAAGGCGACAATGAACCAGCGTCGGGACAGAGCGGTTCCCTTCGTTCTTGCGACCTCGGCATACAAGTACAGGTACCACAGGAAGAAGACGGCGTAGAGGGAGTCCTTGGTCATGGTTACGGCGAAAATCCCCGTGGGCGGGAAAAACGCGACGAACAACAGGGCCGCCCCGGCACAAGCCCGCGCTGTCTTGGAATCGGTCCATTTCCCCACCGAAGCAAGCAAAACCGAGACCATGAGGGCGAGCCCGAAAGCCTGAAGCGTCACGTAGGCGAACACCCCATAGTTCTGCCAGCCGAAAAGCAAGTCGCTACCGTAGGCAAACAGGCCAAAGACAAGCGTGTCGAAGAAGGGGTTGGTGTCGAGGAAATACCCTTCGACAGGCAGCCCGGTTATGCTGTCGGTGAAGGGATGGTTGTCCGGATACCACTGGTATATCTGGTAGAACGTATCCCACCCCATCGAGCCAGGGTAGAAGCAGACGAGCCAGACTGCCCACACAGCCAGAACCGCCGCCGCGCGTACGAGAACGGACCGACGATTCCACGTTGGCGCCACGCGGCAGAGAATCGGGTGATCCTTTGCCGCGAACGCACGACCGAGGGTCCTCGCGGCGGTTCCGACAACGGTAAAAACGGCACTCATAATGGCGATGCGCAGCGCCAGCCCCGCCGGACCCAGGGTCAGGTATCCCTTTATTCCGTACTCCATCCCCAACACGTAGACAGCGGCGAAAATGGCGGCCAGCACCAAGACGTTCCGCTGTTGCGTCATCCAGACAACCATGCGGTGCGAGCGCTTGCGGCGCTCGGCAACCCCGACATCTCCTGCCGCCATCTAAACGAACACCGCCTTCCGATACATGAAGAAGTTCCATGGAACGATGATGCACATAGCGGCCGCTTTCGCGACGACGGACCATGCGCCCGCCTGAATGAGGAAAGCCACGATAGCGGTGGACAGGAGCGTATCGAAAACGAATAAGGCAACGTATTTAACCAGGCATCTCGCAAACCCGCTTCGAATCCTGAACGTGTAAGTACCGTTCATGGCGAAATTGAACCCCGTGGACAGCAAAAGGGCGGCAACGTTCGAAACGGCCACAGACAACCCGATAGCCGAGTAGAGAAGCTCGAAAACGACAAGCTCTATGGCTGCAGAAAAACCGCCGACCACAAGGTAGCGCCACAGCTGAGACCTCGTTTGCCGCTCCCCCTCCTCGCGACGCTCATCGGTGGTCGCAGCGCTCATCGCGGTACCTTCTCGTCGGAAACAACCGCCCGAGAGCCGCTCAGGTGCTCGACCTCCGCCTTGACGCAAGAGACCTCCTGAACCAGCCGAACGATTCGGCGCGCCTGCTTCGACACGACGGAGCACAGCATGAGGCAGACCGCAGCAAGAATCGCGATGCCTATCACTAACAGGAAATTAGCCAGGGTCTCGAAGCCCAGGAAGTGCGCCAAGGCCAAGGCTGGTTCGGGAAACACGTCCACAACCAGTCCGAGGCACCCCAAAGCCAACCAGAAGAAAGAGTAGCGCAGCAGAAACCGCTCGCGGCGGATCATGGCGAAGACGAAGGCCAGAAAGCCGACGCATAGCAACGCGAAGAAAATACGCAGCCCTATATCGAGAGTCATCGCGTCCCCTTTCGCCGTCCAAAGACAAAGATGGACAACCCCACCTTGAGCATGTAGTAGCAACTCTTCAGCCCGTTTATCGACGAAGAGCCTCCCTCCCGCTCGTGCATCCGAACGGGAACCTCCTTGACAGCAAGACCATGAGAAAGGGAGAAGGCCAGAGATTCCGGCTCGGGATAATCACTGGGATAGCTTCTCACGAAGAGGGCGAGTGCCCGTCGATTCACCGCTCGAAACCCCGAGGTGACATCCCGAATAGTCTGACCGGTAGAAGCTTTGAGGGAGGCCGAGAGAAGGCTGATCCCCATACGCCGAACGCGGCTCGAACGAAACTCGCTCTCATCCCCCACGAATCGAGAGCCGACGCAGATATCGGCTACGCCGTCAGCTAGCGGGGAGACGATGTCTTCGACATAGGAAACATCATGCTGTCCGTCGCCATCAAACTGGACGGCGACATCGTAACCATGGGAAAGCGCGTAGATATAGCCCGTTTGAACGGCTCCGCCTATACCGAGATTCTCGACAAGGTCGATATGCGGAGCGTTGATTTCATCGAGAATCTGCGGGGTTCGGTCCGTCGACCCGTCGTTAACGATGAGATAGTCGTAGGGAGATTCGGTCAGACGAGCTGCAACCGCCCTGATGGACTCTTCCTCGTTATAGGCAGGAACAACGAGGAGGACCCCCCCCATCGAGTTCAGTTTGCCTTGGCTACCAGCACGCATTCTCGACCAACTACCTCTCGGACACGGAATTCGCCTGCGTCTTTCCTTGTCGAGTCATTTTCCGCTAGCACCCCTGTCCCAAACGGCAGGAGCACCAAATTCCAGAATACTTCGATACGAAAGCATGCCAATCAGATCCCGAGCGTTGCATTCGCATCCCGCATATCGGGCGGGTTCGCGCGAAAAACCGCACCAACACGCCCGATATGCGGAATTCGAAGGCTTCGGGGGCGGGAGGACGACGGGGTCAGGCAGCGGCCGGGCGGCGGGACCACCTGGCGGCGGAGCCGGGCGACGGGGACCAGGGAGCTGCGCTCGCCGGAAGCGGAGGGGCGGCCTACTCTTCCGCGAGCACTTCGGAGTTGTGGACGTTGCGCTCGCTTTCGGGAGGCGGGGTCATGTAGTCGGGGCCGTAAATGGTGGTGAGCACGGCCTCCCAGTTGCCCGGCGCCGTGAACTCGGCGTTCTCGAAGGGCAGCGACACCCCCTCCCCGAACCAGTCCACATCGAAAATCTCGGTGAAGCCCCGAGCCGCATGCAGGTTGATGGTGCGCCCACCGGCCTGGTAGGGATAGCGCTTAAGCGCCCGCTCGGTCTTCAGCAGCACCTTGTGGTAGTCGCTGCCGTAGGGACGCACCACCCGGCAGAACCCCTGCAGGCACTTCAGCGCCACGTTGCCGGCAAGCCCGCGGTCGCGGTTCGTGTCCACCACGTAGTCGAAGTCAGCCGTGGCGTCCATGACCTTCCAGAACATGAGCCGCGCCTTGTGGGCCGCGATGGCGGGCGCCGACGACGGGAAGCCGTCCATGGGAATGACGTCGATCCAGGCGTCCTCCACCCGATCGGCGTTGGCGGCTCGGTTTACGATGCGCATCTTGGGGCTGGTCACCTTGGCCATGCCATGGCGGTAGGCATCGTCGGAGTACAGGCTTTCCACCGTGAAGCCCGCGCCCGCCAGCGCCGCGGGAGCAAGCTCCAGGAAGCGCTCGTAGTCGGGCCGGGGCATGCACAGGTCCACATCGTCGTCCCAGGGAATGAAGCCCTTGTGGCGCACAGCCCCCAGAAGCGTGCCGCCGATCATGTAGTAGCGAAGGTTCTCCTGCTCGCAGAACGCGGCGAACGCCTTCATGATGGAGAGCTCCACCAGCTGCAGCTTGCGAAGGTCGCTTACGCCCTCGTCTGCCACCTCTATCTTTGCGCCCTCTTCGGCGACCATACTTACAACCTCCCGCCCGAAATCACGTTGCACCTACAAGGCACCCTGTACGCGCCGCTTCGGGAATAGCTTCCTGAACAGCCCCGACACCAAGCCTGCCACCGTACCTACCCCGTAGGAGAGATGAATCCCCATGAACACGAACGGCAAAGCCGCGGCCGTCCAGTTGCGCTCGTCGGGCGACGAGGCACAGGCCTTCACCGCAAGCACGATGCACAAAAGCAGGTACAGCGCCGCGCACACCGCGAAGGGAGCCCACGAAACCGCGGCACCCAGCACGGCCATGAGGACGACTCCCAGGACGAAGGCCAGCGGCACGAAATGGTGCAGCTGCAGGCACTTCGGCTGCACGAACACCGTGCGGCCCACCCAGAAGCCGTTGCCGTATTTCTGCTTGAGCATCTTCGCCAGCGTAGGACGGGCGAACTGCTCGGACCTGATGGACGGGTCGAACCACAGCCGATAGCCCGCCTGGCGCACGCGGTAGTTCCAGTCGTTGTCCTCGGTGCGCAGCAGCTCTTCGTTCATGGGCCCCACGGCCTCGGTCACGCAGCGGCGATACGCACCATGAAACAACGAGGGCACCTCGCGGCCGGCCTCGCCGTTGCGGTAGGCAGCGGGACTGGAACCAAATGCGCACTCCTCAGCCAAATGCAGGGTCTTCTGCCAATCAGAGGGATTGCGCAATACAGTGGGCCTGGGGCCGCCGCATACGTCCTCGCCGCCTTCGAGCACGCCCACATTGGCCGCCACGAAGTCGGGCGGCACCGAGGCATGGGCGTCGATGCGAATGAACACATCGCCAGAGTAGGCCGCCAAGGCTCGGTTCCAGCCCGCAGCCTGAAACACCTTGGGGTTGTCCAGCACCGCGACGCGCGCGAAGGCGCCGGGGTTTTCGCGGGCATAGTCGTCCATAAGACGGCGGGTTCCGTCGGTCGAAGCGCTATCCACGAGCAACAGCTCCATGCGCTCATGGGGGAAGGCCTGCGCCTCGAGGTCGGCCAGAAGCCCGGGCAGGCTCGCCTCCTCGTTGCGGGCCACCACCCCCACCGACACCATACCGACCGGCTCAGCAGACCCCATCTACTCGGCCTTCTCGCCTTCGCCGGACACAGGCGCGCTCTCGGCGCTCGCGTCTTCGGGGGAGCCGCCTTCGGCCTGAGCCTGCTCAACCTCGGCAACCGGGGCCGACGGGTTGATGTCCTTTATCGTGGCGTGGGCGACCAGGTACTCGTTGGCTTTCTGGCGCTCGGCGATCTCGCGCAGGGCGAAGCCTTGGCCGGCCTCCTCCATCTGGCGCTTGGCACCTGCCGGGTCCTGGGGGTTGAGCTGGGCCGCAGCGGCCATCAGGTCGTCGTCGGTGATGGAGAGCTTCTCGTGGCGGAACACCGCATCCAGAGCATAGCCGCTGGCCAGCATCTGGCGCGCCTGCAGCATCAGCATCATGCCGAATTGCTGCTCGCCGCCTTGGCTTTCCATGAACTGCTCGAAGCTCATGCCCTGCTGGGATGCCTGCATATGGGCCTGCTGCATGAGGGTGGAGCGCATGGCCTCGTACACCTCGTCGGCAATGCGCCCCTTGAAGCGCATGGACGCCTGCTGCGAGGCCTGCTGCAGGGCCATCTGGTGACGCTGCTGCTCAAGCTGCATGCGCATGCTGTCCTCGATGGCGCCGCGCAGGGCGTCGATGCCCTTCATCATAGGGAAGAAGTTGGCCACGAACTGGTCGTCGAGCGCCGGGATCTCCTTGCGCTGCAACTCGAGCACCTTCACGGTGCACTCGATCTTGTCCTGGCCCTCATCCATGCCGGGCAGCGTCAGAGTGAAGGACTTCTCGTCCCCCACGTTCATGCCCACAAGCTCGTCGTCGAAAGCCGGGGGCATCATGCCCAAGCCCATGACGTAGGTGCGGCCTTCGGTGGACAGGCCCTTCATCTCCTCGCCGCCGCGGGTAGCCGCCAAGCTGATCTTGGCCGCGTCGTCGCGTCCCAAAGGATGCACTTCGTCGCTGGCCACGAAGCTGGCGTAGCTGTCGGCCATCTGGGCCAGCTGCTGGTCGACGGCTTCCTGGGGTACTTCCACCACGGGCAGCGCCAGCGACAGCGGGCTATAGTCTTCCAGCTCGTAGACGGGCTTGGGGGTAACGGTCAGGCTGAAGCTGAACGGCTTGCCACGGCGAAGCGGCTCGCTGCTTTCGGTCTTCGGGGGAAACGCCGGCACCAGGTTGCGCTTGTCCAGGGCGAAGGGAGCCAAGAGCTCCATGGCCTGGGCGCCCACCATGCCGTCCACGTCCTTCACGCCCAGCTGCTCGGTGATGGCCTGGGCAGCGGTCTTGCCCGCCTGGGGCCGCACGCCCATCTGCTGGGCGAACGCCTGGGCCGCCAGGTCGAGGGCGTGGGATACCTCGGCCGACGCCGCCACGGCCTCCAAACGGATATGGCCGTCGGCCAGCTTCTTCTCGGTTACCTTCATCGGTTCAGCCTTTCTTCGAAAGATTGTTTCGCGCCATTGTAGCGCAAGCGGGCCGCAGCGAACGTCCTACTCGTTGGACTTCAAGCTCTCCACCATGTCTATACGGGCGATCTTGGGCTTCATAGCAAGCATGGACACCCAGGTGAACACCATGGTCAGCACGAAGGCCAGCACGAAGCTGAGCAGATGGATCTGGCGCCCGAACATCACGCCGTCCACCTCGGCCGTAAGCACCACGAACGATTCCAGCCCCATGCCCAACACCAAGCCCACCAGGGCGCCGATGGCTGCCAGCAGGAATATCTCGCGGAAGATGTAGGCGTTGGTCTCGCGGGGCAGAAAACCGAGCACTTTCAGCGTGGCGATCTCACGGGCGCGCTCGGAGATGTTGATGTTCGTGAGGTTGTACAGCACGATGAACGCCAGCAGCGCGGCCGACACCACCAGCACCACCACGATCAGGTTCACGCTGGCAAGCATGGAGCGGTAGGTCTCTATGGTCTCGTCGTTGAAGGCCGCGGTCTTCACCGCATCGGCCTCCTGCAGGCGGTCGAGCAGCCCTTCGCGTGCGCTCTCATTGTCGGAGGCAATGACGAAGCGGGTGGAGTACTCGGCCGGCTTGCCGAAGGTCTCCTCGTACAGATCCGGGCCCATGAACACGTCGTAGCCGATGTAGTTCTCGACGATGCCCGTCACGGGCACCCGGTAGGTGGCGGACGTGGGGTTGCCCGCCGAATCCTGCTCGGTCAGCGTAAGGCTGTCCCCCGCTACCACGCCGCACACCTGGGCCAGCTTCTCGGACACCAGGCAGCCGTCCTGCCCCAGCGTCAGCGCCTCCTGGCTTAAGCGGTTACGCAAGGTGAAGAAACCCGCGAAGCCGTCGGGGTCTTCGGGCACCACCAGGTTCAGGCGCACGTCTGTCGCGTCGGGGCCGCTTGCGAGCATCGGCTCGTCCAGGACGGCGGCCGCATCCTCCACCGCCGGATCATCCGCCAGCAGCGCATCGACCGCATCCACGTCCTCCTGGGACGCATCCTCGTCCAGCGTGACGGTGAGATTGTACTTCGTCAGCTCGCCGAACTGTTTGTTGATGATGTCGTTGATGGCGTCGGATATGCCCAGCCCCGTCAGCAGCAGCGCCGTGCAGCCCGCAATGCCGACGATGGTCATGAACAGGCGCTTCTTGTATCGGAACATGTTGCGCAGGGTTACCTTCCAGCTGAAGCTCAGCCGCTTCCACACAGGAGACACCCGCTCGAGCAGAATCCGCCTGCCCGCCTTCGGCGCCGGCGGCAGCATGAGGGCCGCAGGGCGCTCGGCCAGGACCACCCACGCCGCAGCCGCCGTGGCGACCAGCGTCACCCCTATGCCGATTACCGCAGACAGCCCGGCGATCGCCGGGTCGATGGGCAGCGGGAAGGTCGGCAGGGGCACGAAATAGACGATGCCGTAGGCGGTCATGATGACGAAGGGCAGCAGCTGGGAGAGCGCAAGCACGCCCACGACGCAGCCGATGACGCTGGCCAGCAGACCGTAGGCCACGTACTTCCACGCGATGCGCCTCTTGGAGTAGCCCAGGGCCTTGAACGTGCCTATGAGCATGCGGTCGTCCTCCACCATGCGGGTCATGGTGGTAAGCGCCACCAGGGCAGCCACCAGGAAGAAGATGAGCGGGAACACCGAGGCGATGGAATCGATGCGGTCGGCGTCGGCGTCGAAGGCGGCAACCCCGTAGTTCGACGAACGGTCGAGCACGATCCACTCGGGAAGCTCCAGCTCGTCTATCCGCTCCTGGGCGTCGTCTATCTCGGCCTGGGCGTCGGCCAGCTTCTCGTCGGCCTCGGCTTTCCGGGCGTCGTACTCCGCCTGCCCTTCGTCTATGGCCGCCTGGGCCGAGGCCAGCTCGTCGGCAGAGCCGGACAGCTGAGAGCGCGACTCGTCCAGCTGGCCCTGGGATTCGTCCAACTCGCCCTGGGACTGATCGATGGTGCTCAAGGCGTCGGAAAGCTGCTCGTGGCTCTCGCGCAGAGCTTGCTCGTTGGCCTCTATCTGGGTGCGCGCCTCCTGCAGCTGGGACCGCCGCTGGTCGAGCTCGGCGCGGGCTGCATCAAGCTGGACCTTCGTGGCGTTTATCTGGGCTTCCGACGAATCGAAGGCCTCCACCGCGGCGCGCGCTTTCGCCAGCTGGGCCGACGCGGCCTCGTCGCCGGCATCCGCCGCCGCCTGCAAACCGGGGATGGCCTCGCGCAACTGGTCTATCTGCGAGCGGTTCTGCTCCAGCTCCCATGCGGCGTCCTGGTAGGCGTTGATGCCCTGGGTATAGCTTTCCTCGGCGGCGTTGTACTGGGCCACGCCGGCGTTGTACTCCTCCTGGGCCGCCTGCAGCTGCGCGGTGCCTTCCTCGTACTGGGTGCGCCCTTCCTCGTACTGGGCGCGGGCGTCGTCGAGCTGGCCGCTTCCCTCTTCGAGCCGCTGCTGGCCCTCGTCGAAGCGCGCCTGGCCGTCAGCCAGCTGGGCGCGTCCGTCGGCCAGCTGGGCGCGGGCATCGTCGAGCTGCGCCGCGGCGTCGGCCAGCTGGGCCTCGGCGTCGGCCCGTTCGCGCTCGAGCGTCTCCTTCGCCTCGTCGAGCTCCTCCTGGGCCTGGGCCCTCACCTCGTCCAGGCGCCGCTGCTCGCATTCGGGGGCGATGGCCTCTATCTCGTCGACCACCTTCTGCACGGCGTCGTCGTAAGGGACGGTGAGGGATTCCTCGCCGGCGGCAGCGGCCACGGTGACGAACACCTCGGTGAAGGGCAGATCGTCGTTGAAGTCGCCCTCGGGCACGTACATGTACTCCTGGACGGCGCCGGTGGAAAGCGACGTGGATCCCAAACTTGCCGAGGTGGCGTAGTAAGGCGAGTTCACGAAGCCCACGATGGTGTAGGAGGTTTCGTCGAGCACCTCGTCCAGGTCCTGCACGCCCTCCTGCAGCTGCACTGTGTCCCCGATGGCCATGGACTCGCTGCGGGGCACCGTGCCCGCCATCACGCATTCGCCCGCGTTCTCGGGCCAGCGGCCCTCCAGAAGCACCGGGCGGTTCAGGTAGTCGGCATCGTCGGAAGCAGCCGAGCGGCCGTCGGGCGACGACGAGTCGGCGCATGCCGGCGGAATCGAGTGGATGCGGACGACGTACTGGCGCTCGTCCACCAGGGCCACCGCATCGGTCTCGTAGGCCCCCATCGCCCCTGACACGCCGTCAAGGCTTCGGATGGCCTCCACGTCGTCTTCCGTAAGACCCAGCGGGGACACCACGCGGATGTCCATAAGGGCGCTGCCGTCGAAGAACTCGTCGGCTGCCTGCTTCATATCTGGAGCGGTCATGCGCAGTCCCGCATAGAAACCGCAGCCCAGAGCCACGATCGCGGCGATGGCCACGAACCGGCCGAGCGATCCTCTGATGGAACGCAGGACGTTCTTCGAGAAAACCGATGCCATGGCGCGCCACCCCTACCAGTCGATGGTGTCGGCCGAAGCAGGCCGCTTGTTGCGCCTCACGCTTGAGATGGAGCCCTCGCGCACGCGGATGACCCTATCGGCGATGGAGCAGAACGCCGAGTTGTGGGTGACCACCACCACGGTCTTGCCCATGTCGCGGCTCATGTCCTGCAAAAGCTTCAGCACCGCCTTGCCCGTCTGGTAGTCCAAAGCGCCCGTAGGCTCGTCGCACAGCAAAAGCTGGGGGTTCTTGGCCAGGGCGCGGGCAATGGCCACCCGCTGCTGCTCGCCGCCGGAAAGCTGCCCGGGGAAGTTGTCCATACGCTGGGCCAGCCCCACGCGGCGCAGCATGTCCGCCGCGTTCAGCGGGTTCTTGCAGATCTGGCTGGCCAGCTCCACGTTCTCCAAGGCCGTGAGGTTGGCCACCAGGTTGTAGAACTGGAAGACGAAGCCGATGTCGTAGCGGCGATACATCGTAAGCTCGCGTTCGGAGAAGTCGCTGATCTGCCGCCCGCCTAGGCTGATGGTGCCCGAAGTGACGCCGTCCATGCCCCCCAGCATGTTCAGAAGCGTGGTCTTGCCCGCTCCCGACGGCCCCACGATGACGACGAACTCCCCCTCCTCGATGTCGAAGGTCATGCCCCGGGCGGCGCATACGTCCACCTCGCCCATGTGGTAGATCTTCGAAACGTCCCTGAACTCTACGAGCGCCATGGCTTCCTCTTCCCAACAAAAAACGTCCGACCGCGCAATCGGCCCCACCGAACCGGCGAGGCCGACAAAAGCCGCTTATGGCAGTCTTTCGATTATGCCAGTCTTTTCAGAGAAGCGCCAGGTGCGAGACGCCGGCTTCGGCAAAACTGCCCAGGACCCGCGTCTGCCGCGCAAACCCCGGGGCGACACCGTTCGGCTACAGGCGCTCCAGCGGCGGCACGATGAGGGCTTCGGGCGAGGCGCCGACGTAATCGCGCAGGTGCACGGCGCGCACGCAGGGGTCGGCGTAGGTGTTGAAGTAGTAGGTGGAGGTGTTGGCGCTGAAACAGTCGGAGAACAGCGTCACCTCGTAGCTGCCGTCCTCCATGCACGAGCTGCCCTCCACCATGGCCACGGCACCCAAGGTGCGCAGCATGCGGGCCACGTTGTCGGTTTCGGACTCCTTCTTCGGGTAGAAGTTGTTCACGTAGGCGGCGCGGACGAAGCGGGAGGTGGCGTAGGCGTCGCCTGGGATGCCGCGCATGCACGAGCCCGAACCGAAGGGGGTCATCTCGCAGCTATCCCACGCAACGGTGCCGGCCCAGCGGTTCTCGCAGTTCAGGTAGTTGCGCAGGTTCTCGAGATGCCAGGGGAAGGGCGGCTGGTTGGTCAGTACGTCCACGTCGTCGTGGTAGACGTGCATGCCGTCGGATTGGTACTCCACCACGATGCTGCGCTGCGCGTCGGCGATCATCCAGTGCAGCATGGCAACGGGCAGGCTCTCGTCGATGGGCTTGGCCACGATGGCCACGTTCTCCAAGGCGCGCTCCACCTCGTCCACCGTGGAGAAGTTAGCGCCCACCCAGGCCGGGAACTCGTAGGCGGCCAGGTTCTCCTTCCCCTCCACCGGGCCCTCCTCGAACTGCGCGTAGCCGGCGAAGTTCAGACCGCCCACGCACAATCCCGCGTCGTTTCCGCAGTTGAAGAACAGCGGGTAGCCGTTGAACTGGGCGGAATTGCCCACGGCGGCGTGCTTGGCCGGCTCGGCCTGCCCGAAGGCGCGGGGCAGCATGAAGCCCTTGGGCATGACCACGGGCACCTCGCCGTAGCTTACGTTCCAATCGAAGTTGCGTCCCCAGAACATATGCCCCGCCGTGTCGGTGAACCTGACCCCTGTGCACATGGCGAAGCTCCTTTCCACCACCGGGAACCTGGCGACCGCGCGCCCAGGCGTCCCGGCAAGATAGCTTACGGTATCGCTGATGATTCTAGATGGCCGGGCAGCGTGCCCGCGGCGAAGCGAGGCGGTGATTCCGAAGCGTAACGTGGAGGTGGAGAAGACGACGAACGGCCGGAAGGCTCCCCGCAACCGAGAAAGGCGGCCCGGGGCGGCGCGGGCTCTACGGGCGCGCGGCGGTCGTCAGATCGAGCTCGCGAGTGGCCAGGCGATGCGCCAGCGATTCGGAGTGGGTGGTGAGCACCAGCCCCAGGTTTCGCGCGCGGGCCTCCTCCAAGATCACCGACCACACCTGGGCCTGCGTGATGGCGTCCAGCATGGTGGAGATCTCGTCGGCCACCAGGTAACGGGGGTTGGCCATGAGGGCGCGGGCTATGCAGAACCGCTGCAGCTCGCCGCCCGAGAGCTCGCGGGGATAGCGCGAAAGCCATCGGTCGCGAATGCCCAGCCGCTCCATCAGCTCCCCGTCGAGCGGCCCCGCCTCGCGAAGGGCGGCCTCCATGCGCCGACGCGGGTCCACCGCATGCTCCGGGTGCTGGCCGATCAGCTGCACCGGGCAGCATCCTTTGCGCGGCAGAGGTTCGCCGTTCGCCAGGACCATGCCCGTATCGGGCTGCTCGTATCCCGCAAGCAGCCGGCACAGCGTGGTCTTCCCGAAGCCCGAGGGCGCCTTCAGACACAAGCGCTCGCCGGGGGCCACCTCCAAGGAGAATCCCCGGTACAAGGGCGCGTTTCCGCGATAGGAAAACGAGATGTCGCAAGCCTGCAGCATCATGCCTCCCCGTCCGCCGCCGCGCCATCCTCCAACGGCAGGCCAGCCGCCGCGAAGTCGTGCTCGGGCAGCGCATGCCACAGCCGGCGCGAGAAGGGATGGCGCAACAGGTTGGGGTCGCGGAAGCTCTCCACCGAGGTCTCCTCCACCACCGTCCCGTCCAGAAACACCGCCACACGGTCGGCCACGGACAGGGCCAGCTCCACGTCGTGGGTGATGAGCAGCACGCCGCCTCCCCCGTCCGCGAACTCGCGCAGGTCGGCCAAGGCTGCCCGGGCCAGCTCCAGATCCAGGCCGGGCGTGGGCTCGTCGGCAATGATGAGCTTCGGGTCGTCCATGAGCGCGCAGCACAGGAGCACCCGCCGCGCCATGCCGCCGGACAGCTCGAAGGGGTACAGCCGCTCCACCTCGGGCCCCAGACCGTAGCGGGCGAAGAGCTGTCGCTGCCGGGCTGCGCGCGCCTTGTCGTCGCCGCTGCGCGCAAAGCCGCGCACCTGCCGGCCCACGCGCATGAGCGGGTCCAAGCTGGCAACCGACTGGGGCACCAGCGAGATGCCGTGCCCGCGCAGGGCCGCAAGAGAACGGGCGTCCTGCGGCTTGCCGTCGAAGTAAATCGTGCCGGACACGGAGGCGTTGGGCTCGAAGAGCCCCATGACGGCGTCCGCCAGCAGAGTCTTTCCCGAACCGGACGCGCCCACCACGGCCACGATCTCGCCAGCATGCACCGACACGTGCAGGTCGTGCACTACGGGCACTTCGTGCTGGGACGTTGCGAGGAACCGGCGGGCGTCCCCAAGCCATCGGGCGATGCGACCCGGTTTCGCCGCCGCACCCCGCCCCTGCCCGCGCCCGCCCGCCGCGCGCTGCTCGCCAGACACGACTGCGGCGTCATCGTACATGCGGAAAGCCACGGTGAGCCCCTCCACCTGCAGCAAGTGGTGGTCGCCGGCGTGGTGGGTGGACGCGCCGTGGGAGTGGTGATGGTGGAACTCGCCGTCCCGATGAACGTTGCTATGCGCTTCCATGGCCCTCCCCTATTCCTGAGCGCTCGTCGGGTCGACCAGGCGGCGAACCGACGACCCCACCGCGTCGAACAGCATGACCGCCGCTATGAGGGCAAGCCCCGGGAACACCGCCAGCCACCACAGGCCCGCCGACAGGTAGGTCATGGATTCGGACAGGATGATGCCGATGGCCGGCTGCTCGGGCGGAAGGCCGAAGCCCAGAAACGTGAGGGCGGCCTCGTGGAGTATGGCATGGGGGAACATGAGGATAAGCCCCACCAGGAACTGCGGCAGCACGAAGGGCACCATGTGGCGCAGGGCGATCTGGACCGGCGTCGCCCCCAGCTTGCGCGCCGCAGCGACGAAGCCAGACTGGCGGCACTGCAGGATCTCGGCCCGGACCACGCGAGTGAGCGACGGCCAATGGGTAAGGGCAACGCCTATGGTCACGCCCCAGAACCCCTTGCCCAGGGCGAAGGAGATCAGGATGAGCAAGACGATGTGGGGAATCCCCATCATGAGGTCGATAAGCCAGCTCACCGCCGCATCGGCGCGTCGTCCCCCCAGGGCGGCGACGCTTCCCAGCACGAGCGCGATCAGCGACGACGCCCCGGCCGCCCCCAAACCCACCAGCACGCTCAGCGACAGCCCCGCCAGGGTGCGCGCCAGCATGTCGCGGCCCATCCAGTCGGTCCCGAAGGGGTGCACCAGCGACGGCGGCAGATTCTTCTGGGTGAAGTCGGTCGCCATGGCCGCGGGCTCCAGCACGCGCCCGGCCACCACCACGCCGACAAGCAGCGCCACCGACGCCACGGCCAGCACGAGCGCAGCCCGGCGGCTGGGCAGGCGCCGCGCCTTCGGGATGTGCAGTATGCCGGATGCCAGCTCAGCCACGGGAATACTCCTTGCGCATACGGGGGTCTACCACGCCGTAGAGGATGTTCGCCACCAGATTCCCGCCGAACACCAGCGCCGCCGACACCAAGGCGATACCGGCAAGAAGAGCCGTATCTCCCCCGATGCCGGCGCTTACGGCGGCCTGGCCCAGGCCCGGATAGCTGAATACCTGCTCCACCAGCACCGAGCCGCCGAAGATCTCGGCGATCTGGGAGCATTGGATGGTCAGGGCCGGAAGCACCAGGTTGCGCAGGCCGTGGTGAACCACGATGGAGCCGGTGGACTCGCCGCGCGCCCGGGCGAAGCGCACGTAGGGCGAGCCCATGACGTCGATGGTCTTCTCCCGGGTGTGCAGCGCCACGTTGGCCACCCCCACCACCGACAGCGTGATAGCAGGCAGCGCCAGGTGGTGGAACGCGTCAAGCCAGGTAACGTCGGCAGCCGCCTTGCCGATGGGGGCCGAGAACCCGATGGGAAACCACCCCAGCACCACGCCGAACACGATGAGCATGAGCAGCGCCACCCAGAAGGTGGGGCTTGCGGCCAAGACGAAGCAGAAGGCCTTCACTAACCGGTCGGCGGCGCCGCCGCGGCGCACACCGGCCGCAATGCCCAGGGCCAGCCCGAGCACGCCGCTTGCAAGCCACGCGATGCCCATGAGCACCAGCGAGTTCGCGGCGCGCTGAGCCACCACCTGGGCCACGGGGGCGTTGAAGCGCAGGGAATCGCCCATGTCTCCCCGCAAAAGCCCCGACACCCAGGACGCATAGCGCTCGACAAGCGGCACGTCCTTGCCCCAGTACGCCTGCAGGGTGGCCAGCTTCTCGTCGGACATGCCCGACAGCGCCGCCTGGCCCACGTTGGCCGCCACCGGGTCCACCGGCGAAAGACTCACCAGGGAAAACACCACCATGCTCACGGCAACCATGAGCACGGCAAAGCGTCCTATCTGCCGAGCGGCGAAAGCCACGACCTGCGACCTGTTCCTTCCCTGCCTACCGCCGGCTATTCCCAGTACCAGCGGTCCACGTTGTTCACCAGCGACCACCCGTGCCCGTGGGGATGGGGCTTCTGGCGGGTCACCACCAGCCCGTCGCGCTTGAAGTACAGATGGTCGACGTTGCACAGCCACACCCATGTGGCAGCCCCCTGAGGCGCAAAACCGTTCTGCCCGTCCCATTGGGCCGCCTGCCATTCAGGGTAGGAGGATTCTACCGTAGTGGAAGCCAGGGCGGCGTCCAGGTGGGCGTCGACGGCGGCGTTGTCGTAGCAAGCGTAGTTGCCCGACGAGCTTCCGTAATGCAGCGAGTACACCTCCACCGGACTGTTCGAACCCCAGCCCCACAGCACCGGATCGGTGTACTGGTGGGCGTAGATGCCGTCGGCGTCGGTGGTCCAGCCCGACCCCACCGGCGTCACCTGGATGCCCAGCGGCGCCATCTGGTTGGCAAACTCGTTGGCCAGCGCCTGGCGGACCGAGTCGCTGGCGCTGTAGTAGCAGCTGAACGCCGCGCGCACGCCGCCCTTCTCCCGCACGCCGTCGGCGCCCATGGCCCAGCCGGCCTCATCCAGCAGTGCCGTCGCCGCCGCAGGGTCGCACTCCACCTTCATGGCCGGGTTGAACCAGGGCATGGCATCGGAGACGCTGTAGGCCTCGGTGCCGTAGCCGTTCAGCACGTTTTCGATGAGCGAGGCGCGGTCCACCCCCAGGTTGATAGCACGGCGAAGGGCCTCGTCGCAGGTCACGTCGTTGCCGGCAGCGTAGGTCTGGCCACCGTCGTCTTTCGCGGCACCCGAGGGGATGGCCGGAAGCGATATGCCCCGAGAGTCCACGGATGCGCAGTTGAGCACCGAATAGCCCGTCGGGTTCGCCGCATCCACCAGGGTTGCCGCCGTATAGGCAATATCCGCCTGGCCCGATTGGGCCGCCGCCAGCGAGGCGTCCTCTTCCATGAACACCACTACCACGCGCTCCATGAGCGGCCGCTCGCCGTAGTAGTCGGGGTTCGCACGCAGGATGACCTGCTGCCCGCGATCCCACTGCTCAAGCATGTAGCGGCCCGACCCGATGGGGTTGGCGCCGTAAGTGGCCGGGTCGTAGGCATGCTCCGGCACGATGCCCACCACTGCCAGCGTGTACAGCATGGCGTTGAAAGGCTTGCTCAGGTGCAGCTCCACCACGGTGTCGCTCACGGCCACGGCCTCCTCTACCATGGACAAGTCGGCCTCGGAGGCCGGGTTGGCATTGATGCCGTTGACGGTGAAGGCCACGTCGCGGGCGGTGAGCGGCTCGCCATCGGTGAAAACCGCATCGTCCCGGATGCTGAAGGTCCAGGTAAGGCCATCCTCCGAGCACTCGTAGGAGGTGGCCAGGTCGTTCACGAAGTTCAGGTCGGCGTCGGTGGTGAACAGGGTCGACTGGATGAGCGGCTCGTGCACGTGCTCGCCGCAGCCCCAGCTGAACAGCGGGTCGAACCCAGCGGCCGGCTCGGAGGAGGTGGTCATGGTCACGACCACCTGGCTGGCATCGTCCCCTCCCGGGTTCGCGCCCGAGCCGGAAGTGCCGGAGCACCCGCCCAGCAGCGCCGCCGAAGCGCAGCCGACCGCGCCCAATCCCGCCAGCTGCAAAAAGCGCCGGCGCGACAGCAGGCCGTCAAGAGCAGCCGCGTCGGCGGTGCCCCCGCAGCTCGCCTGCGGCGACGCCGACCCCCCAACCCCGGCTCCCTCCAGCCCCGGTGCCGCCTTGGTCCATTTCGCTTCCTCGGCCATGCTTCTAGCCCTCCATCCTGCGCAACGGTTCTTCTCAGTAGTAACACTTACCAGAAAATCGTAACACATCAAGGGGAGCAGCCGCCTTTCGAATGTTACGTATTCATGATTCGTGTTATCAACGTCGGGGAACGGCACGCCCGTGCAGCAGCAACGCACCACCGCAACAGGCGACTGCGGCAGGCGGCCAGCGCCAAGATTCTGCCAGCCGGACTCTCCAGCCTGTGCTACCGTAGCCAGCAACCGGGCCGTCCGTCGGCCCGCAGGCAAAACCTTCGCGGAGGCACCATGCACGTGACCCATACCATAGAACCCGTCTTCGACGCCCACTCGCGCGTGCTGCTGCTCGGCACCATCCCCTCCCCGAAGTCGCGCGAGGCGGGCTTTTACTACGGGCACCCCCGCAACCGGTTCTGGCCGGTGATGGCCGCGCTGTTCGACGAGCCCGTCCCACGAACCAACGAGGAGCGGGCGCGCCTGCTGCTGCGCCACCGCATCGCGCTGTGGGACGTGCTTGCCTCCTGCGACATCGACGGCGCAAGCGACGCCTCCATCGCCCAGGAAACCCCCAACGACCTGCGGCCTCTCTTCGCAGCGGCCCCCATCTCCCACGTGTTCTGCACCGGGGCAACCGCCGCGCGCCTCTACCGCATCTACGACGAGCCCGTGCTGGGAATCGCCGCGGTGCAGCTGCCCTCCACCAGCCCCGCCAACGCCGCCTTCTCATTCGAGCGGCTCGTCACCGCCTACGACGTGGTGAAGCAGTGCGTCGAGCCGGACCTTTAGAGGACCGGCCGACCACGCAAACTTAATCTTTCTTCTGTTCCGCAGCGGTCTGCGCCTACAACCCCCTCGCGGAACAACTCCGTGGTAGAATTGCTCCTATTGCATCCACCGCGCGCCCGTCTCCGAAGGCGCGTCATCGTAGAAGGAAGCCCGTTGGCCACCGCAGGAAACCACAAGGACGACCAGGCAGCTACCGGGGTATGGGAACCTCCCCCGCCCAGCGGATCGGCATGGCCCGGCAAGCCTCCCGCAGGCGCGGCCCAGCCAAGCGCCCGCCAGGGCACGCCGGCATCGGGTCCCTACAGCCAGGCAGCTTCCCATCCCTACGGCCAGGGTTCACGGTCGCAGCGGGCAGGTGGCTACAGCGCCGGCCCGCAGGCCGCCCGTCCCGACCAATCGGTGAGCTCGGACGAGTTCGCCGACCTGTGCCGCACCATCGGCGCGTCGGTGGCAAAGGTAAGTGATGCGGTCAGCCAGGCCATCAGCGCTTCGATGTCAAGCGGCGTCAAGTCCGCCAAGAACGCCAAGGCCAAAGCCCCCTCGAACCCCACGGGCGCACGCCCGAAGGCCCCAACGCATCCAAACGCCGGCAAGTCCTACTCGGCCCCGCCGACCGGCTCCTCGCTGGACGCGATTCAGCAGCTCTCAGCCAAGGCCGGCGCGAAGGCCGAGCTGAAGCGGCGCGACGCGCTGATCAACGCCCGCTTCAAGAAATCCGGCGGCTTGCAGGCATCTGGCGTCTTCATGACCGCCGTGGGAGGCGCCTGCACCCTCATGTTCTCGGGGATTCTCGCCGGCGTGGTGGCCACCGCCGACATGACCGCGGGGGGCGGTGCCGTGGTAGGCGCCATCCTCGCAGGCGGCTTCCTCGCCGGCTCGGCTGCCCTGCTAATCGCAGGCATCCGCCAGCTGCGCCTTGCAGGCAAGCTGCAGTCGCTCCGCCGCATCTTCGGCACCCGCGAGGCCTGCTCCATCGACGAGCTGGCATCCCAGCTGCACCAAAGCAGCCGAAAGACCCTGGCCCAGGCACGCCAGGTGTTGCGGCGCGGTCTGCTGCCCCAGGGGCACATCGACGACGAGGGCACCACGCTCATGGTCACGGACGCCGCCTACCACCACTACCGACAGCTGCAGGCCTCCCGTCGCGAAACCACGCAACCCCACGGACGGGCCGTCATCACCAGCGTGACTGACGTGCCGGCCAAGGGCCAGACGGCCTCTGACGAAGACGCGCCCCTTCCGTCCAAGGCCCGCGCCTTCGTGAAGGAGGGCCGTGCCTACCTAGCCCAGCTGCGGCAGCTCGACAGCGACATCGCCGACGTCGCCGTAAGCGCCAAGATCGCCTCGATCGAGCAGGTGGTAGCCAAGATCTTGGACCGCGCGGCAGAATCGCCGGACGTGGTGGACGACCTGGGCCGGCTCATGGACTACTACCTGCCCACCACCGTGAAGCTTCTGCAAGCCTACGACAATCTGGAAGAGCAGCCGGTGCAGGGCGAGAACATCGCTACGTCCCGCCGCGAGATCGAGCAGACCCTGGACGTGCTGCAAAGCGCCTTCGAGAAGCTGCTTGACGCCACCTTCGAAGACCTGTCCTTCGACGTATCCTCCGACATATCGGTGCTGAACACCATCCTGGCCCAGGAAGGGCTCACGGAAAGCCCGTTTAGCCCCTCGACCGAAAGGAAGCCGCAATGACCGACCAGAACAAGCCCGCCGAGCTTTCCGCCGACGCCGCATTCGGCGCAGCCGCCACGCCCCAGCTCACCCTCACCCCCGTGCTCAGCCCCGAAGCCGAGGAGGTGGCGAAGGTGACCATCGTGGAGGTTCCCGAACCCAAGGCCCCGTCGCTGGAAGACAACCTAACCGCAGATGAGCGCGCCCAAGTGGAGGCCTTCTCGAAGCAGATCGACATCACCAACTCCCAGATGGTGCTGCAGTACGGCGCCGGCGCCCAGTCGAAGATGGCAAGCTTCTCCGAAACGGCCCTCGACAAGGTGCGCACCCAGGATTTGGGCGAAGCGGGCAAGCTGATCGTGGACGTGGTCACCGAGCTCAAGGGCTTCGACGCCGAGGAGGAGAAGGGCTTCTTCGGCCTGTTCAAGAAGCAGGCCGCCAAGATGGGCGCGCTGAAGGCTCGCTACGACAAGGCCGACGCCAACATCGACAAGATCGTAAGCGCACTTGAGGGCTATCAGATGACGCTGCTGAAGGACGGCGCCACGCTGGACAAGCTCTACGACCTGAACATGACCTACTTCAAGGAACTCACCATGTACCTGCTGGCCGGCCGCAAGCGCCTGGCCGAGGTGCGCGAAGGCGAGCTCAAGCAGCTCTACGAAACCGCGCGCCAAACCGGCCGCGCCGAGGACATCGAGGCGGCCCAGCGTATGGAGGCCGCCTGCCACCGCTTCGAGAAGAAGCTCACCGACCTCGACCTCACCCGCACGGTGTCTATGCAGATGGCGCCGCAGATTCGCCTTATCCAGAACAACGAGATGCTCATGATCGAGAAGATCCAGACCACGGTCATGAACACCATCCCCCTGTGGCGCAGCCAGATGGTGCTGGCCCTGGGCATGTCCAACAGCGAGGAGGCCCTGCGCGCCCAGTCCGCCGTAAGCGACATGACCAACGAGCTGCTGCGCAAGAACGCCGAGAAGCTGAAGCAATCCACCGTGGAAGTGGCCCGCGAGAGCGAGCGCACCATCATCGACATCGAGACCCTGCGCGCCACCAACGACAACCTCATCCAGACCTTCGACGAGGTCATGAAGATCCAAGAGGAGGGACGCGCCAAGCGCGCCGAGGCCGAAGCGGAGATCCGCCAGATGGAAGAGCAGCTGAAGGCAAAACTGCTGGAAATCCGCGGGTAGAGACCGCCTGCATGGCGGAAGCGCACAAGACGCCTCCGCCATCTGAGAATACCGCTTTCAGCCTGGACCCGTGCAGGGCGCCGCTAAGCCGGAACAACAACGAGAAAGCCCGTCGCACAATGAGCGGCGGGCTTTTCAACTAAGAGAAACAGGGTGAAGCGAACGGGAGCCGTCGATTGCCGAACGACCCCCGCCGCAGAAGGCCTACGAGAAGCCTCTCGCTACTCGTGGCACGTGTAACACTCGTAGACGCCGGAATGGTGGCAACCGACGCATACCGCCTGGGCCGCGTTCTCCCGGGGCGTGCTGCTGTGCACCTTGTGGCAGTCGGCGCAAACTATCTGCCCATGCTCCTCGTTTTCGGGAAGCTCGTGGGGGTTTACCACGGTGCCGTTCGAGTCGACCAGCACTTCGCTTGAAGCGGTTGCGCCGGCAAAGTCATCGTCACCATGGCAGCTCAGACACACCTCTTCTCCCACCTCGGTTTTCTTCAGCTTCTTCGCAGGCTTGGCGTCCATGGTGATGCCCTCGTGAACCTCGGAAAGCGCAGCCTCGTCTTCGTGGCAGGCCATGCAGTCGTCGGCCATCTGCGCATGGGCGAAGGCCCCGGTCTGCCCGTCCTCGAACGAGGAGTGCTCGGTCCCATGGCAGATGCTGCAGTCGCTTTGCGCCGTCCACTCCACGGCGACGGACGGCGCGGCCTCGTCCTGGTCGGCGGCGGCGTCCTCGTCGGATTCGCCGGGCGCCGCCGACTGCGCATCGGCATCCGAAACCGAGGCTCCGGAGCGAGAGTCGGGGGCACAGCCGGCGAAGGCCACCGTCGCCAAGATCATCGTTATCAGCACAATCGTGAGAGCTCGTCTTTGACTCTTCATCTCAATCCATCCGTCCCGCTCATTCGCCGCGCCGTCAGAAAGACGCGGGCCCTTTCTTGCTACTTGCCACCCTCGGGCTGCACGGCACCCGCCAGGTTCTCGCCGGCGATGCGGCCGAAGCAGATTGCAAAGCCCACATAGGAGCCGCACCCCGGGTAGTTGCCGGACTTGCCGAAGATGTTCGAGCCCACATCGCAGCCAGCGGCGTACAGATTGGGGATGGGCTGGCCCCACACGTCGAGCACACGGGAGTCGGTGTCGATAACCACGCCGCCGTGGGTCTCGGCGATGATGGGGGCCTCGGCTACCAGCTTGTTCGGATCGTCGGGAGCCTGCAGCCACATCGGGAAGATGTCCTCCCATTCTTCGTTGAACGTGGCAGTGTAGCTCGTCTCATCGGGCATGATGTAGCTCTGGCAGGTATTCGCAAGGTCAGCACCCACGGCCATGGCCGCCTTGACGCCGTCGCCGGTGCACAGCGGGTTCATGTAGGAGATGCGGCCCATGGTGTCGAAGCAGAAGTTTTTCCGCATCTCCTCCGAGTTGGGGAACCCGCCCGTGGCCAGCATGACGCCGTTACGGGCACGAACGGCCTCCTCGGTGTTGCCCTTCTTGATGAGTGCGCCGAGCACCGCGCCTTCCTCGTCGGTGATAAGCGAGGACAGGGCCGTCTCGTACTCGACCGTAATCTTGTCGGAGCCTTCAACCGTGAGCAGCAGCGGGTAGAACAGCTCGGGGCCGGCATTCGACGCGGTGCTTCCTTCCTTCATAACCGCCCAATGGGAGCGAGGAACCACCTCGTCTTCCGTCAAGCCGAAGCTGGCGAAAGGCACCCCTCGGCGATTGATGCCTATGCGGGCCGTGTCGTCGGTTAGCTCGGAGAGGAACAGATGCTCGCCGGTCTCCTTAACACAAAGCTCGTCGAGCCAATCGAGGTTGGCCGCGGAATTGTCAGCGTAGACTCGCGCGATGTCAGACGGGCAGAGTCCGTCTGTCGCCAGTATGATCCAATCGTAAAACGCGTCTGCGCTATCTTCGATGCCGGCATCCTTCTGCATAGTCGTACCTGCACCCGCCATGCCGCCGCCCGAACGGCACATCGATCCTCCCGGCAAAGACCCCTTCTCAACCAGAAGCACTTCGGCGCCGTTGGTCGCCGCCTCAATAGCGCAGGCAGCCCCAGCAGCTCCGAACCCGCACACCAGCACGTCGGTCTCGCGGTCCCATGTACGCTCGGACCCGGCGCCCTTCGCAGCGGGCGCATCAGCAGCAGAATTGTCCGAAGCGGGCTGCGAAGACCCAGCAGCCGGGCTAGACGAACACCCCGCTAGCACATTAGCGCCCAGGCCAGCGCCCACAAGGGCCGACCCCAGCAAAAACGACCTACGCGACAACTTCTCCATGATGCATCTCCTTTCTTTCGGGCCGTCGAATGCGACCCTATGCTAAGCCGACCTTCCGCGGCCTCGCATCGTCATCGCTAGGACGAAAAGTTGAAGCAACATGGGTGAAATAAGGATTAATCCAGGGTGGTTAGTCTACAGTTTTGCCCGATGGGGGCCGATTTCCTCCTCGCATCACTTACCGGAATGCGGTACTATCCTCGTCGCAAGCATGCCACCCACACGCCTTCGGCCCCGCCAATACGCTAGAGCGCCCATAGGCCGCGAACCGAAACGCAAAGGGGGACAAGGTGAACGGATACGACTCCTCGACGATGTACAAATCCCTGCAAGGGTTTCTGGTGTCGGCCACCGCCATAGGGCTCGTTCGCGCGCGCCTTTCGTTCCAGGTACAAGTTAGCGATGCCTTCGATGCCGGCTTGACGATGTTCCCGCTACTACACGTCTTCGCAATCATAGCTGGGCTGGCGCTGCTCTCATTGCTCTCGGCCACCAACCCCCTAATAGCGCATCGGAAGCTGAGCCTACTCGCCCTTGGCGGATGGGTATCCCTTTTGTATGGCGTCTGCCTCTATCTACCACAGAGCAATGTGCTTGGCGCCCTCGGAATCGTCTCGTCCGACCTGTTCACCGCTTTAGCGATTCGACTGTGGGGCGACGACAACGCCGACTGCTCCATGGAGCGTATCGTAGTGCGACTCGGATCGTCCTTCGTCGCGCAGTACATCGCCTACTCGGCCATGCTCGCCTTGACCGCCCCCCTACGCAGCGCCGTAACAGCGCTGCTTCCCGTCGCCATCGCCCTTCTACTGGCAAAACCCTCCCGCAGCTGCCAGCACGAAGCCCCGGGCAGCTCAAGGCCGCAACTTTCCAAGCACTCGTCGGCCTTATTGCTTATCACGGTAGGTTTTTCCTGCATTGCCCACAGCGTGCTCTTTTGCCTTCCCGGCGACAACTCTTCTGCCTGGGTCCTCGGCCCGCTGGCTATTGCCTTCCTGGTCCTCGGATGCGCCGCACGCTTCTCGGGCATCGATCTATTCAGAATCGCCGCCTGCCTCACGCTGGCCGTCCAATGCGCCTGCACGGTGCCCCTTCTCGTCGCGGGAAGCAACCCGGACACCGTCGCTTTCATCAGAAGTCTTAGCTACTCGGCCACCATGATGCTCGCTATGGCTGTAGGATGCTGGACGGGGCCTCGACTCCCCGCAGCCGGCGGTCGGTGCGTTTGTCGATGGCTCATCGTCTACTTTGCAGCGTTCTACGCGACGTTCTACCTCCTGCAGCTCGTACGACTCGACTCCGCAGTGCTCATAGCTATCATGCTGCTCTGCCTTGTCATCTCCGCGCTCCCCATGGCAGCCGGCGATTGGCGCCACTACAACACGGCGCCTGCCTATACGGACCACATCGAGCACGTTATTGCATCGCAAAGAGACGCGCTTATGGCACAGCGCGGACTCACCCCCAGGGAAAGCGAGGTACTTGCACTCATCGCCACCGGCAAATCCGCCGGTGAAGCAGCTACGAAGCTGCATATTTCCAAAAATACCGTCCGAAGTCAGATTCGGTCAATCTACCAGAAACTCGATGTCCACACCCGGGAAGAGCTCCAGGACAAGCTCCTGAAAGGCTAGCGCACACCCGCCCTTCCCTATCCGCGGCCACGAAACTCCCCCGTTCGGCCAAAAGACGACTCCGCACGAGGCGCATGCAACCAAAAGTTTCCCCGAAATTCAAACCGAAAGCGGTCGTGCCCACAGCCGCGTTGCCCTAAGCTTTTCCTGTCTTCGAAGACGATGCGCGCCCCGAGGCGCGCCCTCCGCTCACTACAATGAACCGACGGAAAACGAAAGGCAGCGAATGAACGTAGATATGGCGAAACGGCTGGCCGACCGCCGCCGCAACGCGGGACTGACCCAGGAGGCCCTGGCCGAGAAGCTGGAGGTATCGCGGCAGGCAGTCTCGAAATGGGAGCGGTCAGAGTCCTCGCCCGACACCGACAACCTCATAGCCCTGGCGGACCTTTACGGCGTGTCCCTGGACGAGCTGCTGTACGGCGACGTAGCCGACGCCGAAGACGCGAGTGCAGATAGCCAGGACGCAGGCGCCCATGCGACCGAAAGCAGCCGAAACGCAAGCGCGCATGAGAACGGGAGCGAGGTCGAACAGCGAAATAGCGCCGCTGCGGCCGACAACGCCCGTAGAGAAAGCGGCGACGAACGCACCGAAGACCACGGCTCTTCCGCAGCTGCCGAGGGCCCGCAGGCGCACGACGACGGCAAGGCACATCCCGAGGACGACGAAAGCCCCTTCCCTCCGCACGGCACGCGCAACGACAGAAGGCGCCGGGGACGACACTACGTCGACCATCACGGCATCCACATTGACGACGGAGACGACCATGTGCACATCAACTGGCGCGACGGCGTGAACGTGCTCGACCGGGAGGGCAACTCCGTCCACGTAGGCTGGGACGGCGTCCATGTGAACGGCACCGATTACCGCAGCCTGGACGAGGCCAACGCCGCCATGGACGGCATGCCCCACCCCGGCTGGACGCGATCCCCCTTCCGCCAGGCATGGGACCGCTTCCCCTTCCCCGCCTTCGTGCTGCTGGCCTATCTGCTGGCGGGCATCTTCCTGGGGCAGTGGCTCATGGGGTTGTTCCTTTTCTTCGCCATCCCGCTCTATTACCTGGTAGGCGGCCTTATCGACTCGAAGCGCCTCGGGGCATTCCGGGCCGGGCTCTACCCATGGGCCGTGGTCGCCGCCTTCTGCTACCTGGCCTTCGTCGAAGGGATGGCCCATCCCGCCTGGGTGCTCTTCCTCACCATCCCGCTGGTCGAGTGCATCCTGCACGCCCTCTCGAAGTGGTGGCGCGGCCGCAAGCACGAAAACGGCATCTAGGCTTTCGGCTTGCGCAAACCCTCGGCCGCGCGATCGAAGGACACGTCGGAAAAGCCCTCGCTATATGCGCTTGGAATTACCACGGTGCCCCCAGAGCCCTTCACGCTCTCGTAAAGCAGATGCATAGTGCGCAGCCGTAGAGCCACGTCGTTGTCCTCGTAGTTCTCCGCCGCGTCCACCAACATTGCAGAGATGTCCTTCTCCACTTCCGCAAGCACCATGCGGGCGTTCTTCTCGCGCTCGGCTTGGGCCTCAGCAGACATGACCTCCTGTAACCCCTGGGGTATCACGATGTCGCGAATCTCCACGGACATGACCGTGATGCCCCAGCTCGAAGTACGCTCTTCGATGACTTCTTGAAGTTCCCGATCGAGCTGGTTGCGGCGGATGGCGACCTCGGACACGCTCGCTCGACCAATCGCATCGCGCAGGGCTGTCTGCGCAGCGAGAGACACCGAGTTGTAATAGTTCTCCACCTCCATGCAGGCCTTTTCCGCATCCCACACCATCCAGAAGAGAACAGCATCCACATTGATGGGAACCAGATCGCTTGTAAGCGTCTCCTCCGCACCGAAGCCGGTTACCATAATGCGCTGGTCTGCTTTGAGCGCAATCTGCTCGATAAAGGGGATGGTAACGTAGAGCCCGGGGCCTTTCGTACGGTTGAACTTGCCGAAGCGGAAAATGACCACCTTCTCCCACTGCATGGCGATACGCACCGACATCACCGCAAAGCACGCCAACGCAAAGGAGGCCGCAAGCCACCACACTCCGAACGCACCGACAATCGCATAGCCCGCGCCAAGGGCGGCAGCGAAGACAACCGCGAACAAGAACGACGAGAACAGCAGCGGACCGTTTTGAGTGGTCCTCCGGTCGGCTCGAGAGTCATACTCCTCGAGCGAAGGCGCTGTGCTTTTACACGAAGGCCTGTCGTCCGATTTCCTGTCAAGCCTTTTTGCCATGGACGTAACCTCCAACATTCATCCCGCGATTATCGCGGATCGCCAGATTGCTTTTCCTTCTGCATTTGCCGAACGACATCTATCATGCGCAGCATCACCTCATCCAAGGTCATGCCTAGAGCCAAACAGCGTCCCACGCATTCTTTGATCTCGACGTCCAATATGGACTCCACATCGTTTTCCGCTGCTTCGCCGATACCGCGAACAAAAACACCCCTGCCGCGGACGGATTCCACGTAACCGTCTCGCTCGAGATTGGCGTAGACTTTGCTCACAGTGTTGTAGTTGATTGCAGCCTCGGCCGCCAGAGCCCGAACGCTTGGCAGCTGCTCGCCCGGTCGATAGCGTCCCGTCTTGATGAGATAGACGAATCGATTGCGCAGCTGCACCCACACGGGCAAGCCCGACGATTCGTCTATCTCAAACAGGGCCATGGATTTCCTCGCTTCATCGTGTCGGCAGCCTGACAAATCACCCGCCGAAAGCATCCCTCGGATTGTATCCGAACCGCGCCGATCACGCTGCAATTACCACGCAAAAACGAAGCACCAACCCCCCGATGATGCAGAGAGCATCGAGGGGAATCGCCTCCATCGGCCGTCGAGCCATAGCAGCGAAAACTTCCGCACCCAAGGGCAGAGCCACACCCAGCCCCAGAAACCCCACCACAAACCACGAGCCCAAATCATTCGGAGACAGCAGCGCCTCAAGCCCCGGCCGAGCGAACCCGTCTCCCCACGCCAAGGCAAGGTAAGCACCAACCGCCACCATCTCCCCCGCCAAGGAGACGGCATGCGCCAGCCGCAAGCGCCTGCAGTCAGCGGCCAGCAAGAACCGATCATCTGCAAAAGACGCCGCGATGAGTACCACCGACAAGCCCGAAGAAAGCGACGACAACGCGAACAGAACAGGCAAAGCCGGGTTGTTCCACAGGGGAACCGCTTCCAAGCATGCCATGTAAAGACCCGTATACAGCATCACTCCCGCAGAGAGAGCGCAGCATACAACCTCCGCCGAGCAGAGCACCCTTCGGCTCGACCGGGGCGCACCGGGCACCGAAGCGCCCAGCAAAAAACCCGAAACGAGCAGCGTCGCCATGAGAAGAAACGACCCGATGGATATAAGCGACGACGTGGGGCGCGCAAACAACAGCCAGAAAAGCTGGGGGCGACCCAGGTCAAACAGCAAGCACAACACCGCAAGCACCAACAGAACGAAGCCCGCAAGAAGGCAACGAACGCGAAGCCTCCCAAACACCGGCGGTGCGGGCCGCCTTCGGCCGCAGGCGGCCCGCACCGCCAAAGACCACGCACACGTCACCAGCACGACAGCCGCCGCGCAGCCACCGAGAAACAGGTAGACCGTGACAAACGTATCAAGCACCAAAAGCCCCCGAAGCGACCGGACCCAAGCACTACGGCCGAGCGCGCCTGAACGCCGACCTCTCAGCATCGAAGTGTACCCCAAAGCGCAGCGCATACCGAGAACAGAGCCCGAAAACAAACTCCCCCAGTCCCCTGTAATAATCCGAGGCGGCGAACTTTCCCACGTTGTAGCGCCATACCGCCAACCAGGGAAGCATATGGGTGGAGAGGAACGCGTCCTGGTCCGAGGCAATGTTTCGAGAGAGCCCCGCGTCCCCCGACCGCCGCGCATCAAGCTCCAGCCCGATCATATGGCCAATGAACCCCAGCATAAGCCCCAGATGGTCGTCAGGTTCCGAGTGAAGCCTGGCCAGCTGCAAACCGTAGCGACGATACGACTTCCGAACCTCCAAAACATTTCGTCCGAAGATGGCGCTATTGGGGTCCACGTAGAACGACTCGAAGCACGAAGCCTCGGGCACGCCCACGCCCACGAACAAACGCAGCCATTCTCTTTGCAGAGCAGCAACCTCCTCGATAAAAGATTCGCTGCTCGCGAGCACATCGCCTTTCCGCCCAACCCGTTCCGAAACCCTACCGCACCAACTGCTCATGAGAGCCAAGCCCTGTCGAGCAACCTCTTCGTCCATGGCGAAGGGAGCCTCATCGAACTGGCCGGACGCAATCTGTTGCGCCACCGACTCGGGCGAGGGTTCGCAGTACAGCAATTGCGAGGCCGAGATGAAGCACGCCCGGGCGCACTCCAGCGTCTCCTCGTCCCATAATTTCTCCGACGAAACCATAGCAATCTCCTCAAGGCGGGGGAGGCCGCCTTCCAGCTCTCCCCCGCCGATCAGCTTTACGGCAACCCGAGGCGAGACGTTACAGCTCCTCGTCCAGATTGGACACGAACCCCGTACCGGACCCTGCCTTCTGGGCCTTGCGGTGGGGATTGAGCACCAGGCGCGGTTCGGTGGTATTGCGAGGCAGCGGCTCTATTTCCACGTCGCCCTCGCCATAGCGAGCCGTTAGCTCTTCCCAAGTGCCAAAGTCAAGCGCCCGCATGGGGCACGCCGCAACGCATACTGGCTTGCGACCCAATGAGCGCTCGTCGCGGCACATATCGCACTTCAGCATGAAGCCGTCGTCCTCGCTATACGTGGGGGCACCGTACGGACAGGCGGTCTGACAGGTTTTGCATCCTATGCATACCTCATGATCGGTCCAAACAACGCCCGATTCCTCGTCCTTCTGCATAGCCCCGGTAGGACAGTTCTCAACACATGCGGGATGAGCGCAATGGTTGCATGCAATCGAGACAAAGTACCCGAACACGCCATCGGGGACGTAGGTTCCCGACTCGTTGCGATCCCAAGATCCTCCCTGGTAGTTGTACACGCGGCGGTAAAGGTTGTCCGGACCCAGGTGATAGGTCTCCTTGCACGCCACCTGACAAGCTTTGCAGCCAGTGCAGGCATCCGAGTTGAAGTAAAACGCAAACTGCATGATGAGTCGCCTCCCTTATTCCTCGACGCCCACAGGCACAACGATGGGCGTGTTTTTATCGGGGCCGAGCTTGAGTTTGCCCGTATACTTCTCCACCTGAACAAGCGTGCCGTTCCAGCTCTGAGACCCGCCCCCGGAAGCTTTCGGAGCCTGCAAGATATTCGGACAGCCGCCCAAATCGATCCCGGTCTCCTCGTCAATGTTGATCCACGCACCGTCCTGCAGAGCAACGGCGCCCGGAACCAGCGTGGGCATAACCTTGGCAGGACGCAGCACCTGGCCATGAGGGCTGCTCATCAGCACGACATCGCCGTTCTTGATACCCCGAGCCTCGGCGTCGACCACGGACATGAAGCACTCCTGCGGATACGCCTCGCGCAAAGACGTAACGTTGTCGTTCACGCTATGGGCGCGCCGCAAGGTGTGGGGCGTCCATAGAAGGAGCGGGTACTCCTCCGTTTGCGTACCGTGCCCCTGCTCCGGATCGCCGATTTGCCACTTAGCGATGGGAGCTATCTGGGAATAGCCAACCGAATTCACCATGTAAGCGAGGGTTTGGCAGTAAATCTCGAACTTACCGGATGCCGTGGCAAGCGGGCTTCCCTCGGGGTCGTTAATGAAGGCCATGTAGGGCTCGGGGACAAACGCGTCGTCTTTCTGGGGATACTTGATATAGCCCTTTTCCTTGAACTCGGTGAAGGAGATGCGGCCCTCGTCCTGGGTTTCCGCCCCGTCGATTCCGAACGACTTAGCCTCCTCTTGCGAAATCGTGATAAGCGGAGACGTTTGGAATGTCTCACCGTCCATAATGGTTGCATTCTTGATGGTCACATAGGAGCGCTCCGCGTCGGTCAGCGGGTTGACCACCTTCGGGTCGAGGTCAAGCCGTTTCGCCAGCTCTTCGGCAATCCATCCCTCTGTCTTCGACTCGTACAAGGGCTCCATAATCCGGTCGGCCCAAATAGTGACCGTCTGATCCTCGGAGTATGCAACGTTGCCCTTCTCCCAGAATCCCGCAACGGGAAGCAAGATGTCGCAATATTGACGAGTGGGGTCGAAATACGGGTTATCAGCCCAGACAAAATCCATCTTGCGAATGGCCTTGATACCAGCATTGGCGTTCGGCTGCTGGTTGAGATAGTTGCGGCCACCTCCCAAATACATAGCATGAAAGTCGATCTTGTGCTTGCCTTCGGGCCAGCAATCCCGACCGTACTCCCCGTCCAAAATGCTCTGCCAGGTCTCGGATGGCTCCATGTTCTCCCAATCGGCCCCGTCGAGCTTCGAGAACACAGGGATCGGATAGAACATGTAGACAGGACTGCCAGCTGGAGCCAAGGGATTGACGGGGTTGAGGTCGATGCTGGAAAAACTACCGGCGCCGACGGTGCCACCCATATAGGAACGTATACCCGACCAGCCCATATAATGACCCGGAGTACCCAGGCCACCGTGCATGAGCGCCATGGTATAGAACGCCTGGCACAGCTGCTCCCCCGCCGGAATCTTCGCCGAGGTCATGGATGCGAAGAAGTTGACCTTATCCGTCGCGGCCACCTCTGTAGCCAAGTCGATAATCCTCTGGGCAGGCACACCGCACTTCGGCTCGGCCCACTCGGGAGTCTTCGGCTCGTTGTCATACGTGCCCAGCACGTAATCCTTGAAATTGTCCTGAGGGTTCGCCCCCTCCGGCATATGGTCTGCGTCGAATCCTATGGTGTAGGTGTCCAGGAAGTCCTGGTCATACGTGCCATCCTGAATCCACTGATAGCAAATGGCCAGCATGAGTGCCGTATCGGTACCCGGAAGCACGGGGATCCACTCATCGGCCACAACCTGGGCCGTCTGGCTAAGCCACGGGTCGATAATGATGACCTTTGCCCCGTTCTCCCGACATTGGTTCAGCCACCAGCCGGTGTTGCCACTTAGATTCGACGTCCAATTACACCCAAACAGCACATGTAGCTCGCTGGTTCGCAGTTGCAGTGGATGTGGGGCGTTTGCCATGCCGAACCCGCCAATCATGTGCGTGTCGACCACAGGGAAAGCGCCATAGGAGATGGTGCCCGCTTCGGCGTGAACGGTACCGCCCAAGGCATCGAGCAGGCACACCGTCTGATCGTAGGTACGCAGGGTGGTCGACGGCGTTGCACCTCCGCAAAAGATGCCCTTGGGACCGTACTGGTCAACGACCTTCTTGATTTCAGCCGCAACGTAATCAAGCGCCTCATCCCAGCTGATGCGCTCCCACTCGTCCTTACCGCGCAGCTCGCCGCGCGGGTTGTCGGGACTCCAATTTTTGCGCTTGAGCGGATATTTGATGCGAGCCGGCGACAGGTGATTGCTGATCTGAGCCCGACCTCGAACGCATGCACGACGCTGCGGAAGGGCGTAGCTATCTTCGTCCTCCTCGTCGGTGCGTATCTTCAGAGGAACGCCGTCCTCTACGTACACCTTCAAGATGCAACGAGATACGCCGCACGAGCAGTTGTACATGCAGGTGTTGGACAGCCACTCACCAGCCTCAACCAATGGCGTTTCCGCGGCCGCCACAACCTCCGACTGCGCGGAGTCCCCGTCGGAGCCCGCATCCGACTTCTCGGGCTCACCTGACGAGCACCCTGTGAAACCCACCAACGTTGCAGCTCCCGCTGCAGCTGCGCCCCACGCGACGAAGCTTCTGCGCGTCAATGATGTCTCCACGTGCTACCCCTCCTTTTGCTCTCGGAGAGTCGGCAAACTCGATTGGCCGCTCCCCTTTCCGGCAAATCTTCAACCGTCATAGTATTGTATGACGGTTGTTTGGAAGAATAGTAGCATGGTGGTAGAGGGGCTTCAAGGGTATATCCGCTAGTGCTTTATCCGAATTCAAGCACAATACGACTTTCAACTGGAGCAATTAAAGCATTGCCTGGGCGATGCTCACCGAGTCAAACAGAAAACACCATTTACGAGGTGGATTTAAGCCTAATCATGATGTGTTTACCTATCTATCATACTAATATATAACAGTTCCGATAGAAATACTCACAAGTAGCGTCAGGAAACCCGTCAGCAATCGACCCGCCCCCATATCGCATCATCCGGTACGACAGATAGGCGCATCAAAAAAGCCAGAAGCGTCCGCTCCTGGCTTTTGCGTTTAAGTGGCGGGATGTACGAGACTCGAACTCGCGACCTCCGACGTGACAGGCCGGCGCTCTAACCAACTGAGCTAACACCCC